>NZ_NHTT01000007.1:0-297001 GCF_002806845.1 Marinomonas sp. ef1
CGCCTGTCTCGTACCTTAACGCGTGAGCGCTAATTATATGTAAGTTAATGGACATTTTTTATAAAGACTTCAGGAGGGTGCTAGAAGTAACGATGCTAGGTTTTCGGAAATAGTTGATGACTAGTTTGGTTGTTGTGCGTGAAGGTTTGTTAATAGCGGGTGACAAGATGTGTTAAATAATTTTGGGGATAAGCCTAGATTTTATTCACAAAAAAAGCCCAGCTCGGAGCTGGGCTTTGTGTATAGCTATTTGTTTGACTACCTAGTGTTATCTGCTAATTCGCTGAGTAATGCTCTCTGAGCACTGCGATACTCGCCTTTTCTTGGCTTTGACAACTGATACGATCCATCACTTTGAAGAATCCAGCTTTGAGTATTATCTGTGAGATAATACTCAAGTTCTTTTTTCACTCGGCGTGTTTGTTTATAGTCCTGAAGAGGAAAGGCTACTTCAATACGGTTGTTTAAGTTTCTATCCATGCCATCAGCACTAGATAGATAAACCTGTGGATTACGGTTGTTGTAGAAATAATATACACGAGTGTGCTCTAGGAACCTTCCTATGATACTTCGCACTCGAATATTAGAGGATATCCCTTTGATGCCTGGACGTAGTGTACAGATGCCTCGAACAATTAGGTCGATTTTTACACCTGCTTGAGACGCCTTATACAGAGATTGAACAAGTCTCTGCTCAGTTAAAGAGTTCACCTTAATTATGATACGAGACGGATCGCCTTTCAGTGCGTTTTCGGCTTCTCTATTTATCATGTCAAGCAAACGGTCACGAAGTGTGAAAGGAGCATGTAGTAGTTTTTTCACTTTCAACTCTTTACTCATACCTGTGAGTTGCTGGAAGACGCGATGTACATCGTCCCCAATTTCTTTATCACAAGTCATAAAGCTATAGTCGGTGTAAAGACGAGCGTTACCTGCGTGGTAGTTACCAGTTCCCAGGTGAACATAGCGAGTCAGATCTGCACCTTCTCTACGGACGATCAGAATCATTTTCGCATGTGTTTTATGTCGAACAACGCCATAGACAACAATCGCGCCAGCGTCTTGTAAGCGGCTAGCTAAGGCTAAGTTTTCAGCTTCGTCGAAACGAGCACGTAATTCGATAACGACAGTGACTTCTTTGCCGTTTCGAGCTGCTTCAACTAATGCATTAGCAATTGGTGAACGCGAACCTGTTCTGTATAGAGTTTGGCGAATTGCTACAACGTTTGGATCTTTTGCTGCTTCGCTTAATAAATCGATAACAGGTGAGAAGCTCTCAAACGGATGCATTAATAGATAATCACGCTGGCGAATAGCCTCGAATAATCCGCCAGAGCTGGCTAGTTTTCTAGGCAAACCCGGTGAAAAAGGAGGGTACATCAGGTCTGGACGATCAACGAGTTCTAGTACTGCCATAAGACGGCTCAAGTTAACTGGGCCATCTATGCGATATAAATCTTGCTGTTCTAAATCAAATTGTTTAAGCAAAGAATCGACGATATGAAGAGGGCAGTTTTCGGCGATTTCTAATCGTACCGAGCTACCGTAATGTCGACTTTGTAATTCTGTGCGCAGCGCACCAGCCAAATCGACACCAATATCGTCGGAGTCTACTTCTAAATCAGCATTACGAGTCAGACGGAATTGAAAGCAACCTTTGACTGTCATGCCCGGGAATAACTGATCAGCATGGGCGTGAATGATGGAAGAAAGGAAAACTAGATTATCACCACCTTCACAAACGTCATCTGGTAGTTTAACCAAACGAGGAAGCGAGCTCGGCGCTGGAACAATGGCAAGTCCATTCTCACGACCAAAGGCATCGCGACCTTCCAATTCAACAACAAAGTTAAAGGTTTTGTTCGCTAGTCTTGGAAACGGGTGTGCTGGATCGAGCCCAATTGGGCTGATGATAGGCAGCACATTGTCACGAAAATAGCGTTTTACCCAAGCGGCTTGTTTCTCATTCCATACGGTACGACGAATAAACTTAACGTTTTCGTTCGCCAGTTTAGGCAAAATAATATCGTTAAGAATACGGTACTGACGACGTACTAGCTTGTGAGCTTGTTCGCTAATTAAGCCAAGTACTTTTTTCGGGTGCATGCCATCAGGACCATTTTTTTCACGGCTGTATTCTAATTGGCTTTTTAAACCCGCTACGCGGATTTCGAAAAATTCGTCCATGTTTGAGCTGAAGATACACAGAAACATCAGTCGGTTTAAGATTGGATGATTTTCATCCATGGCTTGTTCAAGAACACGTGCGTTAAATTGTAAGTGACTTAACTCGCGGTTGAAGTAGAGCTCTGGATCAGCCAGATCAATCTCTTCAGGTAGGCGTTCTTCAATTGCTACCTTATTAGGATCTTGTGGTTGTTCCGGAATTGGCTCTAGAACAAGCTCTGCATCCAACTCTAAGGGTGGACTAGGAATGGTTTCTTTTTTATCTATTTCGTTCACCGACTGCTCAGACATGCGCTTTAATTCTCTCTAAATACCGTTTTATTGTGTTGTTGGTATCATTGTTCCTTTGCCTACAGTATGTAGGCATATACTAACAAATTACACCAACGCAGCCTGCTGGTCACCGATTCTGTGTGTTTATTTATACTAAAAGTCGTTAGCTTTTAGTTTTCAGCAGGCGTGCTACATCTTTTGCAAAGTAAGTCAGGATGCCATCTGCACCAGCGCGTTTAAATGCTAGGAGTGATTCCATCATTACCGTATCTTTATCTAGCCAACCATTTTGAAAAGCGGCCATGTGCATTGCGTACTCTCCGCTTACTTGATAAGCAAACGTCGGCACTTCAAGTTCTGTTTTCACTCGGCGTACGATGTCTAAATAAGGCATGCCAGGTTTTACCATGACCATATCAGCTCCTTCCTCTATATCTAGCATCACTTCGCGGATGGCTTCGTTAGAGTTAGCTGGGTCAATTTGGTACGTAAATTTATTGCCTTTACCAAGGTTGCCGCTTGAGCCGATCGCGTCACGGAATGGACCGTAATATGCCGAAGCGTATTTGGCTGCATATGCCATGATCAGTGTATTAATAAAACCTTCGGCTTCAAGTTCATCACGGATTTCACCAATGCGTCCGTCCATCATGTCAGATGGTGCAACGATGTCAGCACCTGCCTTAGCATGTGAAAGGGCTTGTTTTACCAGTGTGTCGACGGTGATATCATTCAGCACATAGCCAGAGTCATCAATGATGCCATCTTGACCGTGAGTAGTGTAAGGATCTAGCGCGACATCTGTTAGCACACCAAGTTCTGGGAAAGCGTCTTTTAAGGCGCGAACAGCACGTTGTACTAAACCATTCGGATTGTAGGCTTCTTCGGCAAGCAAGGATTTTTTATCACTTTCAATAACAGGAAATAGCGCGATAGTAGGAATGCCCAAATCGACAAGCTCTTTGGCTTCTTCTAACAGTAAGTCGATAGAAAGGCGCTCAATGTTTGGCATGGAAAGAATGGCTTCGCGCACATTATTGCCTTCAATAATAAACATTGGGTAGATTAAATCGTCTGCAGTAAGGCGATGCTCGCGCATCAGGCGGCGAGAAAAATCATTTTTACGCATGCGGCGCATACGAGTGTATGGAAATGTCATCCAATATCTCTCCTTTTCGCTGTGTATGAATGTACTTTAGTATTGTTACAATATTAAGACAGTGCCAGATTAAAAGCTTTGTGTTAAGACAAAACTTTACGGATTTCTAGCACTTAGTCTTTGTTTATCCGTTCTTTTTGGGTTTAAGTTTAGATTAGTTGCGCTTCGGCTTCTTCAAGTTCCTCTTGTGATTCGAACCACGCTTCTTCACTTTCAGCTTGGGCTTTTTTCCATTTCGCCTCATCACTCAATAAACTTTGCAGTTTGTTTCTTTGATCGGCTTCGTAAAGGCTTGAGTCAGCCATTGCTTCGGCAATACGATCAAGATGTTCTTGTGCTGCTTGAACTGCCTTTTCATACTTCTCGATTTGTTTGCGCAGCGGACGTAATTTTTCGCGCATTTCAGCCGCTTTACGGCGTTCTTCCTTACGATCCACTTTATCGATTTTATCTCCAGCTAACTCGCCTTTTTCAAGTTGCGCGGCGCTGGCTTGTCTTGCTTGTAACCATGCATGATAAGCAGGTAAGTCGCCATCGAACGCTTGGATTTGATGGTCAGCGACAAGGTAAAACTCATCGACGGTACTGTTTAGCAAATGTCTATCGTGTGATACCAATAAAATGGAACCTGGGAATTCTTGCAAGGCTTCAGTTAATGCTTGGCGCATTTCGATGTCCAAATGGTTGGTTGGCTCATCGAGTACTAATAGGTTTGGTTTGGTCCAAGAAATTAATGACAAGGCCAAACGTGCTTTCTCTCCGCCTGAAAAGCCTTTTACCGCACGAAGTGCATCGTCACCAATAAAACCAAAACCACCTAGGTAACGACGAATATCACTCTCAAGCACTTTTGGGGTGAGTCGTTGAATATGCAGTAATGGCGAGGCTTCTAAGTCGAGAGCGCTTAGTTGATGCTGTGAGAAATAACCGGTTTTTAGGTTTTCTCCCAAGATGCGATCACCAGCCAAAATGCTAATTTCGCCAACAATGGATTTGATTAGAGTCGATTTACCAGCACCATTAGGACCAAGTAAGCCAATGCGTTGTCCATCTCGAAGGGCAAAGTTTGTATTGCCAAGCTGAACGGTTTTTGTGCCTGATTCTGATGTATAACCCAAGTCTGCTTGAGATAAATTAATCAACAATTGTGAGGTTTTCTCGGCCACAGGGATTGTAAATTCAAATTGCGAATCAATATGTGCTGGGCCGATAATTTCCATTTTCTCGAGCATTTTTAAGCGGCTCTGAGCTTGCTTGGCTTTATCGGCTTTGTAACGAAAGCGATCCACATATTGTTGTAGGTGAGCACGTTTCTCTTGTTGTTTTTCGTAGTTGGCTTGTTGTTGCGCTAAGTGTTCAGCACGTTGGCGTTCATAATCCGAGTAGTTACCTTTATAAAGCACCAATTGCTTTTGATATAGGTGAACAATATGACTACAAATACCATCTAAGAAATCACGGTCATGGGAAATTAATAATAAGGTACCGGGGTATTGGCGTAGCCAGTTTTCCAGCCACATGACAGCATCCAAATCCAAGTGGTTGGTTGGTTCGTCGAGCAAGAGCACGTCGGAAGGGCACATCAAGGCTTTGGCAAGGTTAAGGCGAATTCGCCAGCCGCCAGAAAAGTCAGACACGGGCCTCTGCATGTCTGTCATTTTGAAGCCTAGCCCTTGCAGAAGTGTTTCGCCTCTTGATTGAGCTGTGTAGCCATGAGCATTTTCATATTCACCTAGCCAACTTGCATGAGCATGATCGTCGCCACTTGCTTGTGCTTTGGCAATATTGTTTTCTATGTCTCTGAGTCGATCATCGCCATCTAGACAGTAATCCAATGCACTGCGTTGTGTTTCTTCAACTTCCTGAGCCATAAAAGCAATACGGCGTTGTCCCGGCAGAATAACTTCACCAGTATCAGCATGCAGTTCGCCTTTGATCATGGCGAATAAAGAGGATTTGCCTGCGCCATTAGCACCAATCAGACCGACTTTTTGACCTTCAAAAATGGTGAGGTCGGCGTCTTCAAGTAGGAACTGAGTGCCACGCTGTAAACTAACTTCAGTAAATTGGATCATAAAAACTAGGAATCTCTTATCTCTATTAATGAGAAGTGATGTTGGTCGTTTCAATAGAAAGTACAATACGAAACATTTTAGAGTGCTGCTAGACTAAACGAAATAGCAAGCGTGCATATTCACAGTACATTTCCCAGTTAATCACGGTTTAAAGTAGATGATTGATCGTCTCAAGGGTAAAATGGTAGCAATATTTATTTGAACTTTTTTAGTTAGGCTTTTCGGCCTGAACAAGGTGTGCTTTGTGAACAATGTAACCATAAACGAAATCCAGCGTTTTTCCTTTGATAATAGTAATGTTCGTGGTGAACGCGTGTTACTGAATGACGCTTATCAAGAAATCATTAAGCGTAAGCAATATCCGCTAGCGTTAGAAAAACTCCTTGGTGAGTTTGTAGCTGCAATCGCGTTATTAAGAGACATTGTCAAAATAGATGGTGTGTTATCTATTCAAGCTAAGGGCTACGGCTTTTTGTCGACTTTGATGACTGAGTGTGACGAGCATCAAAATCTTCGTGGCATTGCTCAATGGGATGAAAGCCAAGAAGTGCCAGAGGTTATTTCTTTAAAAGATGTACTTGAAGGTGGTTATTTAGCGATTACTATCCAACCACGTAATGGCCAGCGTTACCAAGGCATTGTCGAGATCGTTGGTGACACCTTGGCTGAATGTCTTGAACAGTATTTCTCTCAGTCTGAGCAGTTGCCAAGCCGAGTGTGGTTGGCGGCTAATGGCGCACAATGTGGTGGTTTGTTCTTGCAGCGCTTGCCAGAAGAACAAGCGAAAGAAGGTGATGAGGATGCTTGGGAGCGTTTGACTCATCTTGCTTCTACGGTTAAAGAAGATGAATTGCTTGGACTTGAAACTGGTGAGTTGCTTCATCGCTTATACCACGAGGAAGAAGTTCGTCTTTATGATACTAAAGTGATGCAATTCGGTTGTTCATGTTCTCGTCAGCGTACTTTAGATGCTGTGATGTCACTAGGCTCTGAAGAAATACGTGAGCTTCTTATTGAGCAAGGTAGCGTAAAAGTAGACTGCCAATTCTGTGCAGAAAAATATGAATTTACCGAAGCCGATTTGGTTGATTTGCTTGGTGATCAAGCGAAAACTCACTAATTTAAAAGACTACGGACGCTAAAACGTGGCGTGATTGACAAGGTCGCGCCACGAAATAATACCAATGACATGATCTTCATCGTCTGTTACTGGTAAGCAGGAAATATCTACGCGTTTTAGCCACGCCACAATTTCTTCTACTGGTGTTTCTGCTTTTACTGTAATGGGCTGGCGCGTCATCACTTGATGAGCAGCTCTATTTAAGGTGTCTAGATCCCTAGGTTGCTCTGAAGCACTGTCTATAAAAGGGCTGATTAGGCGCAACAAATCCCTGTCTGAAATAATACCAACCAGTTTACCCTTTTCCGTAACCGGAAGGTGATGAAAGCCATTCGTTTCCATAATTTGTTTGACATTGGGTAAGCGCTCATCCATGTCGACACAGATGACATTCTTTACCATGATATCTTGTGCTTTCATTGCCATACTCCCCAGTACCCTAAATTATAGAATTTAGTATATTTATACTGAACATTAATATTTAAATATAGTAGCCAAATCGAAGCATGTTTTTTCTTAATGTTGTTAACATCGCCTTTCTTGTCGCTAAAGTCAATAAAATGAGCGCTATCGTGAAAGTTGAAATGTGGATATATCTACATTCTTATACTAAGGTCTCAAGACATTATTTTTAAAATCCGTATAATTAACTCACACCTGCTCAGAATCCCTTATTAAGCTGATTTTCTATGGATTTTTGGCATACGAGCAAAGGCGTTCTGAGGAGAGGGTGGAGAAAGTAAAGCAGTGCATTCTGAAATATTACTGCTGGCCAAAAGCCTCTTTTCTACATCACTCTCAAATTCACAATTGGCTATGACACGGCGAAATCATATGACCTCAAATTCTGTAGACGTTTTACTAGTCGGGGGCGGTGCCATGAGCACCACCCTAGGAGTGTTACTAAAGCAATTAGACCCTAGCATGACCCTATTAATGGTTGAGCGTTTGGGTAGTATCGCAAAGGAAAGTACCGATGGCTGGAACAATGCTGGTACGGGCCATGCCGCATACTGCGAACTTAATTATACTTCTGAAAATGATGACGGCTCCGTTAATATTGATAAAGCAGTTAAAATTAATGCTGCCTTTGAAATTAGTCTCCAGTTCTGGTCTTACCTTGTGAAACAAGGATTGATGCCGGCGCCACAAGAGTTTATTCATCGAGTGCCACATCAAAGCTTTGTTTGGGGGCAGCGCAATGTTGACATGTTAAAAGCACGTCATGCAGCAATGAGTGCTCATCCAGCTTTCAAAGAAATGCAATTCACTGAAGATCGTGAAAAAATGAGAGAATGGATGCCTCTTGTTATGAACAACCGTAATGACAGCGAACCGCTTGCTGCAACACGTATCGAACATGGTGCCGATGTAAACTTTGGTGCTATCGCTCGTAATATGAGCAAACATCTAGAGACCTTGGATAACTTCGAGTTGAGTTTGAACTGTGAAGTGAAAGACTTAAATAAACGCTCTGACGGTCGTTGGGATGTTGAAATTGAGCAAAATGGTGCGCGTAAAACTATTGACGCTAAATTTGTTTTCCTAGGAGCTGGCGGTGGTGCTTTGCCTTTGTTGCAAAAAGCAGAAGTGCAGGAAGGTAAAGGTTTTGGTGGTTTCCCTGTCAGTGGTCAGTGGCTGGTGTGTGAAAAACCAGAATTGGTTGAACAGCATTTTGCCAAAGTCTATGGCGCCGCTCCTATTGGTGCGCCGCCTATGTCTGTGCCGCACTTGGATACACGTATCATCGATGGCAAAAAAGCTATTTTGTTTGGTCCATTTGCTGGTTTTACGACAAAATTCCTGAAAACAGGTTCATTCTTCGATCTGCCGAAAAGTGTTCGTTTTGACAATATCAAGCCGATGCTAAGTGTTGGTAAGAATAATATGGATCTAACTCGCTACTTGATTAGTGAGGTAATGCAATCACATAAAGATCGCTGTAATTCATTGCGTCAGTTTTTTCCTGATGCAAAGGATGAAGATTGGGAGCTTGCGTACGCTGGGCAGCGTGTTCAGATCATCAAGAAAGACGAAAAGTTGGGCGGTAAGCTAGAGTTCGGAACCGAAGCGATTACCACCGAAGATGGCTCTCTCGCTGCTTTGTTGGGTGCTTCGCCAGGGGCTTCAACAACGGTAAATACTATGATTGGTATTCTAGAGCGCTGTTTTCATGAGCGTGTAGCATCGCCTGAATGGCAAGCGAAAATGAAAGAAATGGTGCCTTCTTACGGTGAATCACTGGTAGAAAATACCGACTTACTTCTTTCTATCCGAGCGAATACATTAGAGACTCTAAACTTAAAGCCTTAACGTAATTTACGTCGATAGGATAAGTTTTCAAAAGCTGGGAATCCCCAGCTTTTTTGTATATTACATTAATACCATCATTGTGAGATTGAATATGACAATAACCTTTGCTGAGCGCGCAGATCAGTTGTGTGACAGATTACGAGACAGGGAGCATCAAGCGGAAGAAGGTGATCAGCTGTTTTACTGTGCGTATCTTCTAGGACTTTTGGGCTTACATAGCAGTACTGAAGGAGAAGGGCGAGATGAGTTCGATCATGCTTTCACTGGGATCTTGCAAGACACGTTGGAAGCTGAAGGCGTAACGGATGGCGATCAAGAAAGCATTAAATCATTGTGGGAAACGGTAAGAGCCACTGCGGCTTAGTTGTTGATATACCGTATGAATAATAAAAAGGGAGCACCAAATGACTTTGGCGCTCCCTTTTTCTATCCATTACTTGGTATTTTAATAAATAGTATTAGAGTACTGGTTTATCTGGGTGTGGCGCATAAGCAAAGACATCAGAAAAACAGTTTTCTTTGCTAAGACCTTTTAGTTCTAACTGGTCAAGCGTGCCATACACCATGCCAACCGATCCGCTGATAAAAGCAACGCTTTTACTTAGATCCGGATGATCTGCTAGAACCGCTTCATACAACCAGCCGCTTCGACCGTGCCATTCGTCGCCTTTCTCATTCACTATGACGTCTAGTGTAAAAGGTGTGTATTTGTGAGCTTCTTCTAACCACTCTTGAGCAAAAACATCTTCTGGTGTTCTTAATCCCCAGTAGAATGACACATTGCCAGTGAAGTTCTGCTCAACCAAATGGCTATACAGACTTTTAATCTGAGCGAAACCTGTTCCGCCAGCAATCAGCAAGATGTTTTCTGGGTTGGAGTCTAGGACACCATTAGCAATATAGCAGTCGCCACCCGGTGCTTTAATGGTAATGCTATCGTTAGATTTAATATGCTCAACAACTTTGTTTGCCAGAGACGCAGAATCTGAAACTAGAATATACAGCGTCAAAAATGGCAGTTCATGTGGTGCACTACCGATGGAATAAGGAACTTGTTCGCCAGTTGGTAATACCACTATTAGATATTGGCCAGCTTCAAACGTTAGATCATCCACCTTTAAAGTAATTTGATATACATTTGGGTTGATTGATTCAACTGCATTTACCGTCGCGGTAATCTCTTTCATTTAAACTACTCCAATATAAGTCACGCTCACCTTAAAGTGGTGGCGGTGGAATTAAGTTGATCATTTAAGTAAAAAAAAACCACTTCAGGAAGTGGCTTTTTTATCGCAGACTTCTTGCTGCAGAAATATCTACTTACTTATTTATTTTTGCCTTTCATTGACTCAAAGAACTCATCATTAGTTTGAGTTACTTTTAGGCGGTCAATCAAAAATTCTGTCGCTGCTACATCTTCCATTGGATTCAGTAGTTTACGAAGAATCCACATGCGCTGTAATTCATCTTCAGATGTTAGTAAGTCTTCACGACGAGTACCTGAACGACGAATGTTAATTGCAGGGAAAGTACGTTTTTCAGCAATTTTACGGTCTAGGTGCAATTCGGAGTTACCTGTACCTTTGAATTCTTCAAAGATAACTTCATCCATTTTGGAGCCAGTATCAACAAGCGCCGTTGCGATAATGGTTAAGCTACCGCCTTCTTCGATGTTACGTGCGGCACCAAAGAAGCGTTTCGGACGTTCTAGTGCGTTTGCATCCACACCACCAGTCAATACTTTGCCTGATGAAGGGATAACAGTGTTGTAGGCACGTGCCAAACGTGTGATGGAATCCAATAGGATAACAACGTCACGCTTATGCTCAACTAGGCGTTTTGCTTTTTCGAGTACCATTTCAGCTACTTGAACGTGGCGAGTTGGTGGTTCATCAAATGTAGAGGCAACCACTTCTCCGCGAACGGTACGAGACATTTCGGTTACTTCTTCAGGACGTTCGTCAATCAGCAACACGATTAAATGACATTCTGGGTTATTACGAGTAATTGCATTGGCGATGTTTTGTAACATAAAAGTTTTACCGGCTTTCGGCGGAGAAACAACCAATGCACGTTGACCTTTACCCATTGGGGCAACAAGGTCAATGATACGAGATGTCACGTCTTCAGTGGAGCCGTTACCAGCTTCCATCAATAGACGTTCATCAGGAAATAAAGGCGTTAAGTTTTCAAAAAGAATTTTGTTCCGAACGCTTTCAGGCTTATCAAAGTTGATTTCACTGACTTTTAATAGTGCAAAATAACGTTCGCCATCTTTTGGTGGACGAATTTTTCCGGCAATAGTGTCGCCAGTCCGAAGATTAAAGCGTCTGATTTGGCTTGGTGATACATAAATGTCGTCCGGGCCTGCTAAGTATGAACAGTCAGGTGAACGAAGGAAGCCAAAGCCATCTTGAAGAATCTCTAAGATACCGTCGCCATAAATGTCTTCCCCACCTTTCGCATGACGCTTTAGGATTGAGAAAATAACATCTTGTTTGCGAGAACGAGCCATATTTTCTAGGCCCATTTCTGCTGCGATTTCTAAAAGTTCGTGTACTGATTTCTGTTTTAAGTCGGTAAGGTTCATAAACGGGTTTTGTATTAGCTCATTTGAGGAAAATTGACGGAATTAGAGTTAATCAATTAGTAACAATAATTTGTGTCTGGAAGTATTTTACAATGTATCAGCTACTCGGCACCAAAAACACAAAACAAGATGGTTAGATTTTTGTTCTGTTTTTCACTAGCCCGGATAGGGCAAAAGCCAATACAGCGCGAAACAATTTGATTGGGATCTAAACGTGATCTACTTACTGCTTTATCACTATCAAGACCATCCATACTATAGTTCGACTTAAAGGCGAGGTCTATAGTGAAATTCAGGAAAAAAACACTTTCTGGTAATTTTTTGATCAAACACAGGCTTTTGGGGGTATTCGCTAAGTGTTTTTTTAGAATTAAGTCATTATTAGGACTTGATTTTCGCTAAAAGACGCTAAAAATTATAAAAAATTCATCAAATACTCTGTTGTTTTTGGTGTTTTGTTGCCAATGACATCGACCAGTAACTGATATACTCTTGTCCTTATTAAGACTTCTGCAACATAAGGCTTTCTGAATGCAATCACTTTTTTTGCAACAATCTCATGACTTTCCATTTGAAAAAATTGCTGCCATTGACTTGGGGTCAAACAGCTTTCATATGGTTGTCGCCCAAGTTACTCATGGGCAGTTAAGAATCACTGGAGAATTTGGGGAAAAGGTTCAGTTGGCCGCAGGTTTGGTTAACGGTCACCTAGATGACGCCTCTCAACAAAGAGGGTTGGACTGCTTAGCGCAATTTGCACAAGTGATTGAAGACATGCCGCCTGGCTCTGTTCGTGTTGTCGGTACCAATGCTTTAAGGGTCGCCAAAAACCGCTATGACTTCATCGGTAAAGCGATGGATATTATGAGTCATCCTGTCGAAATCATTGCGGGTCGAGAAGAAGCGCGTTTGATTTACGTGGGTGTCTCTAGAACAATGGATCATGGTGATGCTAAAAGACTAGTTGTTGATATCGGTGGTGGTAGTACAGAGTTCATTATTGGTAAGCAGCTTGAGCCGATATTAACGGAAAGCCTTCATATGGGCTGCGTGAGTTTTAAACAGCGTTTTTTTGATGATGGCGTGATTAATAAGTCCAACTTTCAGAAAGCCGTAACCGCTGCACGTCTAGAACTACTTAGTATTCAAGATGATTATCTTGATGAAACATGGGATGTAGCGATTGGTTCATCAGGAACGATTAAAGCCGCTTTCAATATTGTTAAGGAAAACAATTGGAATAAGAAGGGCATTACTCTAAAAACACTGAAACAAATTCAAAAAGCATTGTTTGCCGCAGGGCATGCTGACAATATCGAGTTGCCAGGCCTTAAGCCTGAGCGGAAAAGTACCTTCGCAGCGGGGATTGCGATATTAACCGCTGTATTTGAGTGCTTTGATATTAAGCAAATGGATTTTTCTAATGGCGCATTAAGAGAAGGTGTGCTGTATGACATTATGGGTCGTTACGCTGAAACCGATATTCGTGAGCGTACCGTTAACTATATGTTGAACCAATATCACATCGATACAGAGCAAGCAAAACTCGTTACACACACTGCATTATCTGCTTTAGCTCAAGTTAAAGAAGATTGGAACTTAAACAGTATCTCCAGTGAAGATTTATTGCGTTGGGCAGGGCTTCTTCATGAAGTAGGCGCTGGTATTTCGCATAGTCGATATCATAAACACGGTGCTTATATTATCCGTGAATCGGATATGCCGGGATTCTCTCAACAAGAGCAGCAAGCGCTGGCTAACTTAATTCTTAGGCATCGCCGCAAGTTTACTCAATCTTTGGATTACCGTTTTACGAAAAGTGATCAACAAGACTTGGATCGTTTGTCTATTTTACTTCGATTGTCTATTTTGTTGCACCACGATAGGAAAGAAGGCGACATGCCTATTTTCACATTAAAAGCAGATAACAAAAGTCTTCATGCCGAGTTCTTACCTGAATGGTTAGATAGTAGGCCTCTCACCTTAGCCAATCTTCAGCGAGAAGCTGAGTCATTGATTTCTGATGGATATACTCTCACGTTTAGTTGAGTAAGATAAAAAAGTCGTTGCCTTGGTCTTAGGTTAGCTTATCTATTGATCTATAAAGGGCAGCGACTTCTTCTCTTTGAAGTCCTGTCACTCGTGATAAACGTCCAATACTGGACGAAATTTGCACGGACTCTTTACCTTCGTTGTCTTTGTCTTCCGATTTTGCAGGGGCTAGCTGATTTGCCAGTAGTTGTTTAGCACGATCAGATAATTGAACAGGATCTTGTTGTCGAGGTGAATCTTGGCGCACAGAAGCATCTGCCGAAGCTGACATGCTAGGCAGATACAAAGGTTTGCTAGATACAGATGAAATCGACAAAACAGCCACCTGAGATAGTTGTTTGAGATATCCTATAGAGTAGTACAAAAAATGATCTATTTGTATGTTTTATGCTCTTATTGTCTCAAATTAAGTATGAATGCAAAAAATAGCTTTTTATCGAGCTAAATAGATTTGTTTATCTCCTTCAGGAAAATTTCAGAGTGGTCATTTTGCTATTTATTTTATGCACACATTCACCATATTAGTGTCATTGTTATGTAAGGATGATATTGTTTGCACAATGTCTATCAGCAAGACAATTAATTAAATAGTGCATTTAACAGGTGAGCATTCTGCTTTATATCATGTCGTTTCATCGGTAACGTGAATGATTATCTGTTGTAGGTTATTTGCTTCAAAAAGGATGCCGCATGAGCCAAGAAAATCTCCCAATAGAACATCTTTATTTTACTGAGACAAATTTAGAGCAGATCTTAGAAAATCTAGATGTAGTTCGTAATCGAATCCATCCACAGGCGACAAATGAAGAAGGCATAAATGAACAGGTGTTTCCATCTGTTTGCCTAATTGGTTTGGGGCGTTGTGGTTCTAATATTGCATTGGATGTCGCATCACTAGTATACGATGCTAGAACAAGCTACATGCGGGAAGTAGAAAGCCAAGAAATATTAGATAGTGAGAGTGAATTCAGACCTATGCGCTGGATTCGCAAGCATTTGCCACTTGAAGATAAAGATGGCGTTAAGCCGGTATTTCTTATTGAGCCCATCGTTTTACTGGGTGATTTGGATAAAGATATTGAAGGAAGAATTCGTTTTTCTAATCAGGAAGGACGAACTAAATTTCTAGAAGAATACACCAAGTTGCAAATAATGGATTTGTCTGAAGTGCATGCTGGTGGCGCAGGTAATGCTCCGATTTTAGGACAATATCTTGCAAAAATTATCCTAAACAAAGATGCAACGACATTCCGTAATGAAAACTGGAAACAGATGCATTCTTATCTAGTTGATTCTTGTGGTATTAAAGCCAATCAATCGCGCCTTTATTTTTATATTTTTAGTGCTGGTGGTGGTACTGGTTCTGGTATGGCGTCTGAATTTGGTCTGGCGCAACAATTCTCTTACTTAAGTAAAACCTTTGATTATCGTTCCGATCAAAGCCAAATGGCGGATAAGCGTCATAGCTTTGTTTTTGAGCCCATTTTTACTTCTGGTATTTGTATTCTACCGAACATATCTGGGAAAAATGTTGAGATTTCTGAGGCATTGCATATTAACGCAGGCCGCTTGTTGACTAAATATATTTCTGAAGAGTGGAATTTCTCGTATAACGAAGAGCGTGAAGACGACGAAGTACCAGCGGATGTAATGGAGCGTATTCGTCCGTGGAACTCTATGATGCTGATATCCAACGATATTATGCGTTATGCGGAAGAGGAAAATGGCGGCGATTCTGATAATATCGATGTTAACACCATGGAGAAATACGCTAACCAGTATATTTCTCAGCAAATTTTTAACATCTTGACCGCTCAAGCAGTAACAACTGATTACGACGAAGACTACTTTCGCCGTGCAGGTATTGATATTGCAGAAACCATTCGTTTAGACGCTAACGATTTATTTATGAGTTTAGCGGGCCCAGTTGCTGTGGCTTACGCTGAAAGCGTGGTGAACGAAGGGACACGTCAGGATAGCGTTGATATTGATGACTTGTTCTGTCGCTCAATTGAGTTGCCGCACTTTAATAACGACACATCTGCGATTGAAGGTGTTAGTGTGTTGCCAGTTGAATCTGATCGATACCGAGAAGCGATTAAGAACTATCGCAAAAGTGGTTATGACGCGACGGCATTGAACCATCTACATTTCTTCAAGAACTGTTCGTCTATTGTTTCCATTATTTCTTTGCCAAGAGACTACAAACTGTCTTTCACCGCATTGAACCGCTTAAAAATGCATTTGAACCGCTTATGTCCAAATACAACATTAAAGCGTTACGCACTTGTTATTGGTGCATCAGCAAACTTATCATTAACGACGCTTATTGCCAAAAGTCCGTGTTTAAGTGATGACTTTTTGACGCTAATGGTCGCTTACATGAAGCGCTGTTTTGCTCGTGATGATTATCGATACACGGATGAAATAGACAAAGCGGTAATTAAAATGATTCAAGATGATGATTTTGATGACGCCTTGGTAGATAAGTTCTTTACGACCTATGAAAACCCAGCAAAAATTCTAGATACCAACTGGTATGCAATTAAGCCAATGTATGAGAAAAAGTACCGTGAGCTTATTGATAACAATCAGCGTTTCGTATCTATTAATGATATTCGCTTGGATATAAACAACGTTAAAAATGCGATCAAATATCTTCGTGAAATTTATCGTCATCGCATCAGTAAAACCAATGTTCTTACACTAAATGGTTAATTTCATTTAGTTAAACACCGAATGATGGTTGTTTGAAAAAGGCTACTCAATTACATTTGAGTAGCCTTTTTTATTGCTCTGTTTTTTTAT
The DNA here is from genome assembly GCF_002806845.1 of Marinomonas sp. ef1. Classification (NCBI taxonomy): domain Bacteria; kingdom Pseudomonadati; phylum Pseudomonadota; class Gammaproteobacteria; order Oceanospirillales; family Oceanospirillaceae; genus Marinomonas; species Marinomonas sp. ef1. The sequence goes on from NZ_NHTT01000007.1 coordinate 16,578, forward strand.
AACTGGTTAATCTCAATAGTTGGCTTAACTATTGAATGACTAAGCTAGTGTTTCTATTGTTGTTGCTTGTCTTTACGTTTTTGTTCTTGTGCCCTTGTATGGTGTGCGTAATTCGCCCCACGTTATTTAGCATGAGCTTTTTTGGTGCGGTTTTAACTGTTTAGGATATATATGGCAGAATACTATTGGTTGTTGGTGGCCTCTGCGTTTGTATTTATGATGCAGGCTGGTTTTTTGTGTTTAGAAAGTGGCCGTATTCGTAGTAAAAACAGCATTAACGTCGCGGCGAAGAATATATCCGATTTTATAATATCGACGACATTATTTTGGTTGTTTGGCTTTGGCATCATGTTTGGTGACTCTGTGGCAGGGTTGTTTGGTGCGAGCGATTTCTTTTTTGATGATCGGCACACGCCTTGGGAAATAAGTTTTTTTCTTTTTCAAATGATGTTTTGTGGTACCGCAGCAACGTTAACGTCTGGAGCGGTTGCTGAGCGCATGACGTTCATTGGCTATCTGGCAATCACTGTTGTTCTAAGTGCATTCATTTATCCTATCGTTGGGCATTGGGCTTGGTCTGGTGTGTATCCTTCAGAAGGACCAGAAGGTTGGCTTGAGGCTCTTGGTTTTATTGATTTTGCGGGTTCAACCGTGGTGCACTCTGTTGGTGGCTGGGTAGCATTAGCCGCGATTATCATTATTGGACCTCGCCTTGGACGCTTTGAAGAGGGGATACGGTTACCACCTGGTAATAATCTCCCCTTGTCTGCTCTAGGAACGTTATTAATTTGGTTTGGTTGGATTGGTTTTAACGGCGGTAGCACATTAGCGCTAACCGATGCTGTGCCAATGATCATTCTAAATACCTTTATCTCTGCTGCTTGGGGGGCGCTAATCGCTGCTGGAATTAATTATTTCCGCGATGGCTATATTGAGGTGGGCTTTGTGCTGAATGGCACAATTGCTGGTTTGGTAGGCATTACTGCTTCTTGTCATGTAGTGTCACCTGGGGCATCCGTTATTATTGGAGCTGTTTCTGGCGTAGTTGTGTATTTCGGTAGTTTACTGATGGAGCGCTGGCGTTTAGATGATGCATTGGATGTTGTTCCAGCGCATTTATTTGCGGGCATATGGGGGACTTTGAGCGTCGCTTTGTTTGGACAAACAGATAAAATTGATAATGGTTTGGGGTTTTTAGGGCAGCTTGGGGTTCAAGCATTAGGTATTGTCGTTATCGGGCTCTATTGCTTTGTGGTGGGTTATACCTGCATGTGGCTACTGAATCGTTTTATGCCGCTTCGAGCGAGTAAAGAGCAAGAAGAGCAAGGTTTAAATGTAGCAGAGCATAGAGCGACAACAGAATTATTTGATTTGTTAACCTCCATGCAATACCAACAAAATAATGCTGATTTTTCAAAACCTGTTCCTGAGGAGCCTTTTACAGAAGTTGGGCAGATTGCTCGAAAATATAATCAAGTTATTGATCGAGTGAGTACTGAAATTGCGCAGCGAGATGACGCTTTGATGCGTTTTCAAGAGAGTGAAATGCGTAAGTCAGCGATATTGAATTCATCAATGGATTGTATTGTGACCATTAACCGCTTTGGTTCTGTAATGGAGTTTAACCCTGCAGCCGAACGAACCTTTGGGTGTCTGAAAAAACAAGTTGAAGGTAAAAGCTTTATTGGTCTTTTTATTCGCGAAGAAGATAGAAAAAAGATTTTTGAAAGTTTGAACTCGGGTTTCTCGACATCAAATGGCTTGATATTGAATCGGCGTAATCCGTTTCGTTTACAGCGTAGCCCTAACAATGATTTTCCTGCTGAAATTGCGATTACTAAGGCCAATGCTGACTCTTCACAAGAAAGTGAATATACACTTCATATTAGAGATATGACACGTCATGTGAAGTTGCAGGAACGCTTGAAGTTTTTAGCGTACAGCGATCCATTGACCAGCTTGTACAATCGTACTTATCTAATGGACTCACTTGTTAGCGCTTTGCTTTTTGCAACCAAACAGAAGACGTCTGTCGGACTGTTATTTTTGGATTTAGATAACTTCAAAATTATTAACGATACGTTAGGCCACAAAGCTGGTGACGAGCTGCTGTGTGAAGTTGCAAGGCGTTTAATTGCAGTGTCTGATCAGTTTGATGTCATCGCCCGTTGGGGCGGCGACGAATTTGTCTTTATGATGACGAAAGATGTCAATGAAAGTCGTTTGGCTAAGCGAGCGCAACAAATTTTAGAGGCCATGCGAGCGCCAGTGAATTTAAACGAGCAATATTTCACTATACCAACGAGTATTGGTATTGCCTATACCGGCGAGCAAAGTTTGGATGCCGATAGGCTGATTCAACAAGCTGATATCGCAATGTATTGGGCTAAGGAAAAAGGCCGTGATAATGCGCAATTCTTTACACCTGAAATGTCCAATATTGTCACGAAAAAGTTTGGTTTTGAGAAAGAGATTAATGATGCACTTGCATCAGAACAGTTCTCTTTAGTTTTTCAACCAAAAGTCTTTATGGAAAAAGAAAATATCCTCGGCTTAGAGGCGTTGATCCGCTGGAATCATCCAACGAAAGGGCTTATTCCGCCCGCTGACTTTATTCCAATGGCGGAAGAGTCTAACTTAATCTCTAGAATTGATGAGTGGGTGATTGATCAAGCTTTATTACAGCAAAAAGCATGGCGTGATCAAGGTTTACGGATTGTTCCTATTGCTGTGAATCTTTCTGGGCGGCATTTGGTATCGGACTCTCTGGTACCTTATATCTCGCAGAAACTAATTGCTTATGGTATTGACGGTTGCTTGCTAGAAATTGAAATTACAGAAGGGGTTTTGCTCCAAGATATTCAGCGTTGTATTGAGGTGATGGCAGAATTGAAAGAGTTAGATATTAGAATCTCAGTAGATGATTTTGGAACGGGTTATTCGTCGCTAAGCTATTTAAAACGGCTGCCATTGGATATCTTGAAAATTGATCAATCATTTGTTGAAGAATGCGATCGTCATATCGAAGACGCTAAAATCTGTGAAACCATTATTCACTTGGCGCGAAGTTTAGAACTGGTGATTGTTGCGGAGGGTGTAGAAACCGCTCCGCAAGCGGATATGTTGAAGTCGCTAGGTTGTGAGATATTTCAAGGCTACTACTTCCATAAACCCATGATAAGTGCTGATATTGCCAAGTTGCTTATTGCTGATCATGTGATTGGTTAGGTGTTTCTCTATTACGGATAGTTTCCATAAGCTCTTGGTTCTGTGTTTTTTCTAACGGCTTAGTGCGATAGTGCAGTGCCGTTTTTGCAATCATATTTGCCGCGACTGGTGCGGTAATCAACAGGAACAAAGTGATCAAAAACTCTTGAATGGAAAGGAATCCTTTCAAGTGGCTTTGAAAGATCATTGATGCAACTAAAACACCAGTAATTCCCAAAGTCGATGCCTTCGTTGGACTGTGAAGGCGCATGTAAATGTCAGGCAAACGAGCAAGACCATAAGAGCCGATCAATAGAAAAATGCCGCCAATAAGCAAAGACACGCAGATGATAATTTCGAGATAAAAAGGCATAACTGATCCTTATTCTATGATGTCGCCGCGAAGTAAGTATTTACATAGAGCCGCAGTACTGACAAATCCTAGCATGGCAATTAATAGCGCCGCTTCAAAATACAACGCGCTTTCTACATATATGCCGTAGAGCAAAATAAGTGCAATGGCGTTTATGTACATTGTATCTAGTGCCAGAATTCGGTCTGATATGGTTGGGCCTTTTAGGAGACGCCATAAGTTCAAAATCAGCGCGATGCAAATACACACCGCCACTATGGTGATGGTTATCTTTAGCATCCAAATATCTCCTTGATTGGCTTCTCATAGCGTTGCTTAACCGATTTAATCAGTTCAGCTTCGTCATCTAAGTGAAGTGAATGGACATATAGCCAGGCTTTGTCTTTCGATACTTCTGCGCTCACGGTTCCCGGAGTAAGAGACACTGTGCTGGCTAAAATAGTGATACCTAAGTCTGAGTCGATATTGATCGGAATCGCGACGAAGCCCGGAGTTAACTTTTTGATCGGACCAATAATCAGCAGCGCCACTTCCACATTGGCGGTCAAAATATCTTTTAACACCATGAGTATGTATCGAATCGCCAGCCAAGGCTTAAGAATCTTAGGGTGTTCATCACGCATACTGTTTACTAGTAAGGGAATGGTGATCGCAAAGAAAACCGCCAACACCATATGTCCAGCACTAATAGAATTGTTCAATAACAGCCAAACCACAAACAGTAGCAGGCTGTGAAATGGCATAGGGAATAACTTCATTGGGCTACTCCTGGTAATAACGCGTAAGCAGAAGCTTGGATATCGTGAAGATAACGCGCTGCTTGTTGAGTAAATTCACTGATATCGCCACCAAAAATAACCATAATCGGAGAGGCCAATAACAATAAGCCGATACCCATGATTTCCGTTGTTTTAGCGGGTTCTGCTTCTGCAGCCACGCTGCCATTGTGACGCCAGAAAAGCGTTGTGCCAGCTCGTGAGAAAGCAATTAAGGCCGCTAAACTGCCAATTAGAATCAAAGGCCAAACCCACATAGTTTGTGCAGAAGACTGTGTTGCTTGCAGTATCATGATTTTGCCAACAAACCCAGATAATGGTGGCATGCCGATTAATGCCAAAGCAGAAATTGCAAATCCAAAGCCTAGTAATCTAGGTTGAACAAAAGGACGTGAGCGAACGAAACGGTCTTCGGCTTTGCCTCGTTGGCGAGACATAACATCGGCGAGCAAAAATAATCCAGCTGATGCCAAAGTACTATGCACCATGTAATACAGAGCCGCAGAGGTTGCTGCTTCTGAATTGATTGCTGCACAAGCCAGTAAACTGCCACTGGAAATAATGACTAAATTGGCGCTGAGCGTTTTGATTCCAGGACTTGCGAATACACCTATGGTACCAATGGTGATGGTTAACAAGGCCATTGGCCATAACCAAGGTGTGGCAATGTTGGCTAGTTCGCCAGCATCGTCGCCAAAAATAACCGTATAGACGCGGAAAATACTATAAATCCCCACCTTGGTCATAATGGCAAATAGTGCAGCGACTGGTGCACTAGCGCTGGCGTAGGTTTTGGGTAACCAAAAATGCATTGGCAGCATGGCGGCTTTTAAGCCGAATACGACTAATAATAACAGCGCACCGGTTTTTGCTAATGTCGCCGTTTCACCTTGCAGTTGGCCGACTTTGATTGCCATGTCTGCCATATTTAGCGTGCCAAGCGTGCCATATAAAATGCCAAGGCCGAACAAGAATAGGCTAGAGCCAACAAGGTTAAGAATGACATAGTGCAAAGCAGCTTGAGTTTTCTGTTTGCCGCCAGCATGGATTAATAGTGCATAGGACGCGATTAACAATACTTCGAAAAAGACGAATAAGTTAAATATATCGCCTGTTAAGAAAGCGCCGTTAATGCCCATAATTTGGAACATAAACAGTGGGTGGAAATACGCGCCACCTTTGTCTTGTCCTGCGACAGCATATAGCATCACACAGAAGGCTAAAAAAGCCGTTAATAATACAAGAAGGCTAGAAATCTTGTCCGCAACCAGCGCTATACCAAAAGGCGCTTGCCAGCCGCCTAACGCATAAAGCTGAACACCTTCGGTATTTATTTGATACAGCAAAGCGGCTGATGAAATCAGTAAAAACAAGGTGCCGACAATCGATGTGATACGTTGCGAATTGATATCACGAGATATTGGCGGCAACAACATGATGGCGCCAAATAGCAAAGGAATCAGAATCGGAAAAATGCTCAAGTGCTGCATTTATTGGCTCCCTCCTGATTTCTTCGAGGCGTCGCCCGGTTGCGCAGGCAAGGTGCCATCAACATGATCATTACCCAAATCAGCGCGAGCACGCATCGCTAAAATAACCGCAAAGGCTGTCATCGCAAAACCGATAACAATGGCGGTTAATACCAAAGCCTGAGGAAGCGGGTCGCTGTATTGCTCGGACTCACCCAGAACGGCTGCTGCATTAAGTTTGAGTCTGCCGCTGGCGAACAAGAACAAGTTCACAGCGTAAGACAGTAGAGTTAAGCCGATAACCACGGAAAAAGTGCGGCCTCGTAAGGCAAGAAAGATTCCGCAGGCTGTTAATAAGCCAACGCAAAATGCGTATAAACCTTCCATTAATCATGCTCCTTTTGAATAGGACGCTCACTGGTGGTCAATTGACCTAGATTGGCAAGAATCAACATAGTGGCGCCAACCACAGTAAGAAAAACACCAAGATCAAAAACCATGGCACTGGCCAATTCGAATTTGCCGATCACTGGTAAGTAGAAGTAATCAAACCAAGATGACAAGAAAGTATGACCAAAGACCCAACTACCCAAACCACTTAGAGTTGCGATACCAATGCCTGAACCAATCATGATTTGATAATCCAGCTTGAGACGAGTCTTAATCCAGTCAACACCGTGTGCCACATACTGTTGAATAATGGCAACCGATGTAATTAAGCCAGCTATAAAACCACCGCCAGGCATGTTGTGTCCGCGTAAGAAAATATACGCAGAAACTAACAGTGCTAATGGCAAAAGACTCTGGGAAATCACGGCCAAAAGAATAGGGTAGCGGTCTTCCGACCAAGCCAATCCGTTATCGTCGCTGGATGGCATATAAAGACGCATTTTAGCGATCAGCTTATAAATCCCTAATGCGGCAATACCTAACACGGTGATTTCACCTAGTGTATCGAAGCCACGGAAATCCACCAAAATCACGTTTACAATATTGGTTCCGCCGCCACCTGTTTTACTGTTCTCGGTAAAAAATGTCGAAATCGTATCGAGAGGGCGAGTCATCAAGGCATAAGAAATAGTACCAATAACTCCACCAATTAATGACGCGAGACTTAAGTCGCGAACCACTCGGCGAGGAGAAGATTCTTTCGGCGTATTTTGTGGCAAAAAGAACAGTGCCAAGATCAACAAGATAACCGTCACAACTTCAACCGAAAGCTGAGTAAGTGCCAAATCAGGTGCTGAAAACTGAGCGAATGCCAACGAAACAATCAAACCTACAACAGACAGGGTGAGCAAAGCGATAACCCGTCTTCTGTGCCATACCACGGTAGCCAAAGCGGAAACGCATAGCAGCACAGCGCAAGTGATAGACAATGCATCAAGAGGAATCTCAGGGCGTTGTCCCGCGGTTGTATTTAGCTTCATCAAGGTAGACGCCGTCATCACAATAGCGAAAGCCAAAACAAAGAAAGTATAGCGCTGCAGCGAGCCATTTTCCGTGAAGGCAATAATACGGCTGGCCTTGTTCGTCAGGTATTGGATAACCCCTTCAAACACCAACTTAGGGTCACTGGTTGGGAACTGTGCTTGAAACTTAAACATATGGTGGCGGTTATGGTACATGTACAAGCCACCTAGCAAAGCAATCACACTCATTAGTAATGGGAAATTGAAACCATGCCAAATTGCAAGGCTGTATGTTGGTGCTGGACCATTTAGTGTTGCTTCCGCCGCTGCAAATAATAGATCGCCCACGACTAAACTTGGAAAAATCCCAACAACTAGACAAAGCCCAACCAAAATTTCTACTGGTACACGCATGTAGCGCGGTGGCTCATGAGGTGTTTTAGGTAAGTTAATTGGCTCACCATTAAAAAACACATCGTGAATAAAGCGCATCGAATATGCAACAGCGAATACACCACCTAAGGTCGCCAGTACCGGAATAAACCAAGACAAGGATCCAAGTGATGCCTGATGCAATGTTTCAGTGAAGAACATCTCTTTCGACAAGAAACCATTCATCAATGGCACACCTGCCATAGAAGCCGACGCAACCATAGCCAAAGTCGCCGTGTAAGGCATGTATTTCCAGAGACCATTTAACTGACGCATATCGCGTGAGCCAGATTCATGATCAATAATCCCCGCTGCCATAAACAAGGAGGCTTTGAAAATAGCGTGGTTGATTATATGGAAGATAGCGGCCACAGCAGCAAGGTCTGTCCCCATGCCGAGCAACAAGGTAATCAAACCCAAATGACTGATGGTCGAGTTCGCCAACAGCCCTTTTAAATCATGCTGGAATATCGCGATGTAAGCACCCACAAGGAAGGTCGCTAAACCTGTCAGACTTACTATCATGAACCAAAGATCAGTATCCGCAAGCGCTGGGTAAAAACGCGCCATCAAAAAAATACCGGCTTTTACCATGGTTGCAGAATGTAGATAGGCACTCACTGGTGTTGGTGCTGCCATGGCATTAGGTAGCCAAAAATGGAATGGAAACTGAGCCGATTTTGTAAAAGCGCCAAGTAAAACCAAAACCACAATAATCGGGTAATTTGCACTGGCTTTGATCAATTCGCCACTGTCTAAAACATCTTGTAGGCTAAAACTACCAACCGTGTTACCTAGAATCAACAAACCGGCTAACAAGGCTAAACCGCCAGCGCCTGTGACGGTTAGCGCCATTCTTGCGCCTTTTCTGGCTTCTGTTTTATGCCCCCAGAAGCTGATCAACAAAAAGGAGCTAATACTGGTTAATTCCCAGAAAAACCAGAGCTGAATCAAGTTATCAGATAGCACCACGCCAAGCATGGCAAACATGAATAGGATTAGGTATGAATAAAACTTACCAATGGAATCTTTCGCTGATAAATAATAGCGAGCATACAGAATAACAAGTAAACCAATACCCAGAATCAAAATAGAGAACAGCAACGCCAAACCATCTAAACGAAAGGCAAGTTCTAACCCAATAGCAGGAATCCACGGTAGTGCTGCTTGAAAGCGTTCACCTTGGAAAATATCGCCAGCATGTGTAAGGACTAAAAAGAGAGTTAAAGCAGGTAATGCGGCTGTCATAAACGCACAAGCGGTGCGACTAAAGCGAGCGGTAATAAGCGGGATTAACGTACCTAATAAAGGAAGAAAAGGTAGCCAGATAAGTGAACTCAAAGGCAAAACTCCTTTCTAGTGAGCGGTAATATAATATGAATGTGCTGTGCGAGCATGGTTGTTATCCTAACAATCGTTCTCTAAGTGTGGTTCTTCAACATTGTTTACTCTACAAACTGACAGAGTAGCTACCCTGTAAGCATAGCCTTTTATCAATCTAATCAATAGGCTAAAACTGTTTTTACAGCAAGAAATAGTATCGATTCGTTTTCATAAAGCCGAACAATAAGAACCCTTAACTTAAAAAAAGTTCCTTTAAAACAGGTTTTGTTGATTAAGTAAGTTTAGTCGACAGTTGCTTAGATTAACTGAAGGATAGAGAGCCCATTAATGAAAAATCACTTCTTCTGGGCTCTGTATGATAGGTTCAGACAGTATTATAGATGCTTTACTTCTTCCATTAGACCTTCTATATGTACGACGACCTGTAGGCTGGCAACTTCCATTTTATCTAGTTGAACTAGCATTTCTTTCGTATTTCCAGTTTGTGCTGCTTTTAGTGCTGCACGGCCTGATTCATGCACTGCTCTGTGTGGCGTTTCAATTGCTTTAAAGCTCGGTGACTGTTGGAAGTGTCGACTGCCGTAACCTTCGAAATACCATTTACCCAATCTGCATTCGGTATGCAGGTTGACCTCTTCATCGAATTTCTTTTTATCGATACGGTTATAAACGTCATTTTTCCAGACCGCATGATCTAATTTTACTGTATTTAAAAAAGAGTGTGTGGCAGCAATGCTAATCACTCCCTGCATGTGATTTGAACGTGAAATAACATCATCAACCACTTTATCAATCTGAACCGACGATGAAGAGATGTCCATTGCACTGATTTGGTTTTGGTTCACCATGTTCTTGATCTGTTCGGTTTGAACGATAACCTGTTTGACTAATGTTTCTACTTGCTCGCTTGCGCTATGCGTTTTTCCAGCCAAATTTCTAACTTCATCTGCAACTACAGCAAAGCCACGACCAGCAGATCCTGCTCTGGCGGCTTCGATAGCAGCATTGAGTGCTAATAAGTTGGTCTGAGCAGAAATCTCTTGGATACTTGAAACAAGCTGACTAATGCCATTGGCTGTTTTATCGAGTACGTTGGCCGCCCCCATGCTGTCGCTGGCTTGTTCATTGATTAGACTCGCGCGTTCGCTTAAGCGATTTAATGCGACTCTCGTTTCATCGAATACATTGTCTAATTCAGACAAGGCAACACGTTCTTCAATTAAATTCTGAGCGCTATCCGCCAATCCAAAGCGAATAGAATTAAGCATTTCTCCTCCGCGCAGCTGATAGCGAATTAACTCTACATTATCTCCTGAATGACTTTTAAATTGTTGCAACTCTGCTTTCACCGAGTCCAGCTCAGCTTTGAGCGTTTCTAAGCTTAGCTGGTGGGACGCTCGTTCTACTTCGAGTTGTTGTGTGAGAGTTTTCGTTTGTTGTTTTAATTCAGAATTGAAAAACATAAAAGAGGTCCGATCCAGACTTAGGTATAAAGCTATAAAGTTGAATCGACAGTGTATCGAATTAGTAATCTGTGATTAGTGAGAATTATCAATAAAAGGCTGGAAGTTTGTTGGAAAATTGTAACATTGCGTTATTTTATATGTGGTTAGATTCAAAAAAGTGTGCCACCTAGACCGATGAGGAGGCACACTTTTAGCTTAAACTAATGAATAGGATATTGTTACTGGAAGAAGCTCCAAACAATACTATGTTCAGAACCAAGGCTCCAAAGTAATACCACTGCTGCCAATAAAGCCTCCAATACTAAAACCCCAATACCAAGAGTGGTGCTGGAGAGAATAAAGCCTTGTTTATGACTAATGCCCAAGAAACTAGGAGTGCCTCGGTACAATAGATAACCTGTATACGCAACACCAGCAACACAAGCGAGTAGACATAACCAAATAATCGGATAAATGGCAAAAATACCGCTTAAAAACATGGGTGTAGCAATATAACCTGCAAAGACAATACACTCTTGACGAGGAGGGCGATTCGGGAAGTTTCGCGCCATCCAGTGAATTAGACTACCGACCATCGCCACAGCGACAAGAATTAGAGCGTAAAACAACACGCCTAAACCAAGGCCATCCATTAAAGACACCTTGATGGCTTCATCTCCTCCGAACGTCCAACCAAATTGCGTCGTGCCAATAAAAGTACTGACAACGGGAATAGCTGCCATCCAAAGAACATGATGTAAGTACAGATGACTTACCGACTCATGTTCCTTATTTATTTCGCGCCATTCCTTATCTGGATGATGAATAAGACCCCAAACATGATTGATCATGGATTCCCCCTTGTCTCACAGAGTGAGCATAATGGATTTGGAAAAAGTCCTGATACAGCCACGCCCAAACAAAAGTGGCTTATAACAGTATAGATGGATACGTAGAAATAGACCGAAAAGATGATAACGTTTTTTTATAAGTACTCAGTTGCTCAGACTATTTAGTAGTAAAGGCTAGAGAAATAAAGGGTAGAAAGGGAGACTAGTAATAATAAAATTAAAACCAGTCTCAACATAAGGTTTTTATTGTTTTATAACATTAAAGTTATTCCACGCTTGTGAGGTGGGCATGACTTCTAAACTATTTATGTTGATATGAGGTGGTTGAGAGGCGATCCAGAACATAATATTAGCAATGTCCTCTGGTTGAATTGCCTGGGCGCCTTTATAGAGGCTATCGTACTTTTTCTGGTCGCCGCCAAAGCGAACTAGGCTGAACTCACTTTCTGAAAGACCTGGTTCTAGGCTGGTAACGCGAACACCCTTTCCAGCCACATCGGCACGAATATTACGCGAAAATTGCGCAACAAAGGCTTTAGAAGCGCCATAAACATGACTGCCAGGATAAGGCCAGTTTGCAGCAATAGAAGCAAGGTTAATAATAGTCGCCCCTTCTTTATTAACAATAAGAGGTAAAATGGCATGAGTGACATTGACCAGTCCGATGACATTGGTATCTATCATGGTATGCCAGTCGGACAATTTGGCTGTGTAACTTGGGTCTGTACCAAGCGCTAATCCAGCGTTATTTACTAGCGTTTGAATGTTCATAAAAGCATTAGGTAAGTTTTCAACAAAGGCAGTGACTTCTTCGCTATTACGAACATCCAGTGTAGCAATATAGACTAGCGTGAGTTTGCTTAACTCATCTGCCAAGCTGATCAAACGCTCTTGGCGTCTTCCCGTTAAAATAAGATTCCAGCCTTCTTGAGCAAATTTTTTCGCTGCGGCTAAACCAAAGCCAGAAGTGGCACCGGTGATTAATACACTTTTATTGATAGTTGATTGGCTCATGGGTAAGTCACTCGCACTTAAATGGATTGTGACTTAACGATAACGAGATAGATATCCTTTCAATAGAGCCAAATTAATCAACTTTGAGTACCAATGTTTTTTAGAAATGGTTTTTGGAGGTAATGAAGACCTTTACTCGTGACTTCGTAAAAAGGTCTCTAATTCATAGCATGGACTTTTTTAGGGTACTCTTTTAAAAGTTGATCAATAAGACCTCCGAGTATCTCAAGTCCTTTTTCTATTTTAGTTTCTGGAATGGCTGAAAAGCCCAGTCGCATGTAGTTTTGTGGTGAAGGTGACTGAGCAAAAAGGCTGTCCCCAGACTCTACAAGAATGCTGTAATTTGAGGCAAAACGAACTAAGTCTGAACTTTTAAGTGGTTCAGGTAGTTTTATCCAAAAACAAAAACTACCGCGAGTTTCTTTTATTTGGCAGTGCTTTAAATGCTTTTTAACTCCTTGAGACATTAAGTTCCACTTTGTCTCATACAGTGTTTTCATGCGTCTAAGGTGACTATCGTAATAACCTTGGCTGATAAATAGAGCGGTCACCGCTTGATTATTGGCGGGTGGATGACGGTATTGTAAACGGCGCAACTCTCGAAGCTCCTTGATGAGTTCTGCATCAGCAACGAGATAGCCTAATCTGAGCCCTGGTGATAAAGATTTAGACAAGCTGCCGGTGTAAATTACGCGGCCTTCTTCATCCATGCTTTTTAAGGATGGGAGCGGGCGTTCATGAAAATTCACTTCGCTTTCGTAATCGTCTTCCACAATAATGAAATCGTCTTTTGAAGCCTGAGCTAACAGTTCTATACGTCGTTCTAATGGCATGGTGACGGTTGTAGGGTACTGGTGGCTTGGAGTAACACAAACATAGTCGCAGTGACTCAGTTGAGAGCCAGTGATAACGCCCTTATCGTCCAATTTTAGAAAGGTTAATTTGGAGCGAGAAGCGTTAAAAATATGTCGCTGATCAGGGTAGCCTGGGTCTTCTAACCCAACCAAGGTGTCCTCGTTCGTTAATAACCCAGCGAGTAGAGAAAATGAATTCTGGGTTCCCATTGTCAGTAGTATTTCGTCAGCACGAGCCGTGATGCCTCGTTTTGGTAAGATGTTTTGACGTATTTGACTGATGAGTTCTTTAGAGTCGGCATCAATATAATCTTCAATCCACTCATGAACATTGCCTCGGCTCTGTGCCACACGAGTACATTCACGCCACTGGTAAAGTGGAAAATGTATTGGTTCGATTTGACCGTAGATAAAAGGATAAGAGTAGGTTATCCAGTTTTTGTCCTTGGTTAATGTATTAAAAGACGAGGGTATTTTCTTGAGTCTGCTGCTCCATCCTAGGTCGTTTTTTTGGGTTTTATTGAGAGCATGCACCGTTTCAGGCAGTTCGTAATCATTGAGTTCTGGATTTACAAAGTAACCACTGCGTTCTTTTGATATCAAATAGCATTCATCCACCAGTCCTTCATATACAAGCATGACCGTATTTCGTGACACACCTAGTAGTTGTGCCATCTTACGACTAGAAGGCAAGGGTGCGTCTCCAAAGTAATCCTTTTGAATTAAATCAACGAGTTTTTCTCTGATTTGTTGCTGAAAGCTTCTTCCTGATTGAAATTCAACATTAATTAGACAGTCAGTCATTATCTTTCCTTCTATCTCATTTTAAGCAAGCTTTACCAAACGTCTTAAATAAAGAAGCAAAAAACCCGCCATAATATCGTTGTTTTATAGCTGGACCATCAATTTAAACGATTGGCTCTATGGCTTTGTTGAACAGGTCAGTAACGTAAATAACATGATTTAATTTACGTATTTTAAAATTACTGAATTTGGAAGAGGTTAGAAGTAGCAAATGAATACATTAGACATTCGAGATGTATCGGTTATATATCCCGCTTCTCAAGGGGGAGAAGCGGTCACTGCATTGTCTGATATTAACCTGACGATTGAGCAGGGAGACTTGGTGGTTGCACTTGGTGCTTCTGGGTGCGGTAAGACCACATTACTGAGTTTGATTGCTGGATTTATTGCGCCAACGAAAGGTTATTTAACCTTGGGTGATAGCTCGATAAAAGGCTATCCCAGAGTGGCCTGTGGCTTGGATCTTGGTGATGAGGTATTGGGCCCTGGTGCTGATCGTGGTGTTGTCTTTCAAAAGCATGCGTTATTGCCTTGGTTGGATGTTATTAGCAACACCGAGTTTGGTCTCAAACTGCAAGGTGTAGGCAAGCAAGAACGCCGTGAAAAAGCCGCTGAATACCTCAAACTGGTTGGTTTAGAAGACTTTCATCATCACCAAGTTTATCAGCTCTCTGGTGGTATGCAGCAACGTGTTGGTATTGCCCGAGCGCTTGCCAATAATCCAGAAATGTTATTGCTTGATGAGCCACTAGGCGCATTGGATGCGTTAACTCGAGAGTCCCTACAGGAGCTGCTGTTAGATGTTTGGCAGCAAACCAACAAGATGATGTTTTTCATCACTCATAGTGTGGATGAGGCACTCTTGCTGGCTACTCGACTTATCGTCATGTCTCCAAGGCCGGGGCGTATTACTCATCAGTTTGATCTTGATTTCAACAGAGAGTTTTTAGCGTGCCGCGATGCTCGAAAGGTGAAGTCTAGCGAGGCATTCATCAAAACACGCGAGCAGGTTTTATCAATCATTCACGGTGATGAAACGGGTGAAAAAGATGCCTAATATGAATACTAAACCTATCTCCACTACATCAGAGTCCACTGTATCTAGCAGAACGGACACTCATTCTTTTAGGGATGTGACGCCTTTGCCAAGCAAAGAGTTTACGCCGCTTATTCAGAAACTCATTCTGTATACGAAATTAAAAATTAGCAAACCGAGCATTAAAAGTGGCGAGTTCTATGGTTCACCAGGAGCAGGCGATAGTCGAATTATCTCGGTAGTGTCGACGGTGTTTTTTATTGCTATTTGGGCGGTGGTAACGGAGTTGGGATTTATTGAACCGCTGTTTTTACCGTCTCCAGTTGATGTGTTTCAAAAGTTTGTCGACATTGCTACCAATGGCTTTGCTGGAGCGACCTTGATTCAGCATTTAGCGGCCAGTTTAACGCGTATCTTTGGTTCGTTTTTTTTCGCCTGCCTCATCGGTATTCCACTGGGCATTTTGATTGGTTGTAGTTACATCTTAAGAGGCATTTTTGATCCTTTAATTGAATTCTATCGTCCATTACCACCGTTAGCCTATTTACCCTTGATAATCATCTGGTTGGGTATTGATGAAGGCAGCAAGATGACGTTGATCTTTTTGGCTATGTTGGCGCCGATCATATTGAGTGCTCGCTCAGGTGTGACATCGGTTCGTATGGAACAAATTCAGGTTGCTTACTCAATGGGGGCAAGCCGTTGGCAAGTGATTACCCAAGTTATTGCGAAAGGTGCGTTACCCGATATTTTAACCGGCATGCGCATCGCTATCGGGTTTGGTTGGACCACTCTGGTAGCCGCCGAAATGGTGGCAGCTCAGCGAGGTATTGGCTTCATGGTATTAAACGCTTCTGAGTTTTTACGTACCGATGTGGTCATCGCTGGCATCATTGTTATTGGTGTGATTGCCTACTGTTTCGATTTGTTTATGCGATTTTTAGAAAGAAAACTTGTTCCATGGAAAGGGCATAACTAACAAATAGGATCGATTGCAACTTTATAAAAATATCACTGAAGGAGTGACTATGAAATTTATTAAAAAAGTAGGTTTGTTAGTTGGCGCAATGGCAATATCGTTTAGTGCTATGGCAGAGGAAATTACCATCGGCTATCAAGGGATGTTCAATCCTTATAAGCAGATAATTGACGAAAAAATGTTGGAAAAGCAGCTTGGTGTAACGATTAATTGGCGTCGTTTTGATTCAGGTGCAAAAGCCATGACGGCGCTTGCCTCTGGCAGCGTGGATATCACGTCGGCTGGCTCTAGTCCGATTGCTGCTGCGGTCAGTAATGGTGTGAAAGCTGAACTTTTCTGGATTCTAGAAAATATCGGCGATGCCGAGGCGATGGTGGTTCGAGATGGATCGGGCATCATGAAACCTTCCGATCTAAAAGGCAAAACCATTGCTGTGCCTTTTGTGTCTACTACGCATTTCCACACCATGTTCGCTTTAGAGCAGTTTGGTATTAAAAAAGATGAAGTGAAGCTACTTAATATGCAGCCTAGCGCTATTTATGCCGCTTGGCAGAGAGGCGATATTGACGCAGCATTTATTTGGGATCCAGTATTAGGGCAAATTAAGCAAAGCGGCCATGTGTTGGTTACTTCTAAAACCTTAAGTTCTTGGGGGAAACCAACGTTTGATGGACTTGTTGCTAATAAGAAATTTGCGATAACACATAAAGCGTTTTTAGTGGATTTTGTTAAAATGATTGCTTCTGTTGATAAAGAGTACAACGACAACAAAGCAAGTTTTACTTCTGAAAGTCCCATTGCTAAATCGATTAGTAAGGTGACTGGTGGTGATGTGAGTACGGTGCCAGAGGTTATGGCATTATACGAATACCCATCATTAAAAGAGCAAGCGTCTTGTGCTTGGTTAGGTTGTGGCGATAAAAGTGGCGCGGTTGCTTCGCTTAAAGCGACCTCTGAGTTTTTGCTTGAACAGAAGAAGATAAGTGGATTAAAAGACAATTACGCGGAGTTTGTTAATTCTGAGTATGTTGACGCTGCCATGAAATAAGGGCTGACTCATTTCGTTTAAAAACCAATGCCGATAAAACGGCATTGGTTTTTTATTGCCACTAAAAAGTGTTGGAGACAGTAGCTGATGCTAATAAAGCGCATCAAATGCGTTGACCAAGCCGATCACAGCCACTATTACCATTAATGGCAGAGACAGTGTTTTAAAGGATTTAGGTGGTTGTTTATTGAAAAGGTATTGACCTACTTTAACACCTGCTAGCGTAGGAAGTAGAAGCCAAGCGAGATAGAGAAAAACAGTATGGTTAGACGATTGACTTAAACCAAGGCCGATCAGCGCCATTAGATCGCTAACGATAAAGAAGAGAATCATGGTGGCGCGTTGTGTTTTCACATCCAGTGGACTGGATAAAATATAAAACAACACCATAGGGCCACCAATAGAAGCGCTCGATATACCTGCTCCTGATGCGACGCCAGTGACGAACTTCCTTCTAGTCGAATCGTTTTTTATTGGCTTTGGCTTGCGTAATAAAAGAATGACCAGAACCAATACAAGGGCACAAATGACAAGCTTTAGCCAATTGGCAGGTACGATATAAAGCAATAATAACCCCATTGGAATACCGACCACCGAACCGGTGACTAGCATTTTAAAGGTGTCTATATGGGCTTGTTTTAATGCTTGTTTTAGTACGCCAATGCTGCAAATAAAATCTAATCCTAAAACTATTGGCACGCTTTCAGCGGGTGCCAAAAAAAGATTCAGCCCAATCACAGCAATCACAGCGAAACCAAAACCAGAGTACCCTCTGACGATACCCGCAAAAAAAACGATAGGGACTAAATAGGCTAAATTTTCCATGTAAGGCAGGTCTCAATAAAAGTAAATAAGGAGAGAGTATCTCAGTTACTTTTGTCTTCTTACTAGAACCAATTAGCAGTCTTCATAGCGCCAGATTTTGATCTTTTCTGTCTGGTTCCATTGATTGCATTTGTTGGTTCTAAAGCCTCGTAGAGACATGGGCTAAGCTGGGTTTAACTGTTAAAAACATTGAATCGAATTAGCGGAGAAACCTATGTCTGTTGTTGATAATAAAACCATTGAACAAGATAGGAAGCATGTATGGCATCACCTTAGCCAACATAGTGTATTAAAATCACAAGATCCTATGATTATGGTGAAAGGCGAGGGTTCTCGTGTTTGGGATATCAAAGGAAACTCTTATCTAGACGCATCTGCTGGTGGTGTTTGGTGTGTCAATGTTGGCTATGGACGTACGTCGATTGCTGATGCGATTCGTGATCAGCTTTGTGAGTTGAATTACTTCGCAGGTACAGCGGGAACAATTCCAGGAGCTAAGTTTGCCGAAAAATTGGTGAGTAAAATGCCAAGCATGAGCCGAGTTTATTATGCTAGTTCAGGATCAGAAGCGAATGAAAAAGCCTTTAAAATAGTTCGTCAAATCTCCCATAAGAAATACGGTGGCAAAAAATACAAAATCTTATATCGCGAGCGCGATTATCACGGTTCGACTATTGCTGCATTGAGCGCTACCGGACAAGAAGAGCGTCGTGAGCAATATGGTCCGTTTGTACCGGGTTTTGTCGAGTTTCCACATTGCTGTGAATATCGTAGTCAGTTTGGCGAAGTGGACAATTACGGTGAGCTGGCTGCATTAGAGCTTGAAAAAGCGATTTTACGAGAAGGTGCAGATACGGTTGGCGCCGTCATCCTAGAACCCATTACCGCTGGTGGTGGCGTGATTACGCCACCAGAAGGCTACTGGCCCAAAGTTATGGAAATCTGTAAGCAGTATAATGTGCTGCTTCATATTGATGAAGTCGTGTGTGGCTTGGGTCGTACAGGAGAGTGGTTCGGTTATCAGCACTATGGCATCAAACCAGATATTGTGACTTTGGCAAAAGGCGTAGCATCGAGTTATGCCGCTATTTCTTGTACCGTTACGACAGAAGAAGTCTTTAATGAATTCCTAGGTGAGGGCACTGATAAAGATGTGTATTTCAGAGACATCAGTACCTACGCTGGTTGTACTGGTGGGCCTGCTGCAGCCATTGAAAACATGCGTATTATTGAAGACGAAGGTTTAGTAGAAAACAGTGCCGTCATGGGGAAATACCTTCTTGACGGCTTGAGCAACTTAAAAGAGAAATTTGATATTATCGGCGATGTTCGCGGTAAAGGTCTGCTACTAGGGATTGAACTGGTGACAGATCGACAAGAAAAAACGCCTGTGCTTGAGCAAGTTGCGATGAAAATTGCCAGTATGTGTATGCAGAAAGGTTTGATTATAGGACGAACCAATCGTTCTTTTGAAAAGCTCAACAATACTCTTTGCTTGTGTCCCGTCATGACATTAACGCAAACAGAAGCAGATTTTATCCTCTCTACGTTAGATGCAGTGTTCAGTGAATTGACTCTCTAATACGGTGTCTGTCACCAATCTCAAAACAAGAAAAGGAAGGATTTAAATCATCCTTCCTTTTCTTGTTTAAACTATTGGCAGTTATAGTCTTGTTTCATCTCAACACTGTAAGGTTTGTCGACTGGATCATTAAAATTGGCTCTGGCGATGGTTTCTTTGGCTAAGAACTCAAACATTTTCCATTTTGAACAAGTAGGGTGAACCACAGTATTGCTAGAATCTAAAATTAACTTGTTTTTCTTATCCGTCAACTTGTACTGAAAGGTATAAACCTTCGTTGGTGTTTCTACCTTATCGTAACCGCTAACAATGGGCTCCATAAATTGACGATAACGCGTGACACAGGTACGAGCGTCTGTGCTTGGGTTTCTATGGCAAACGGTATAAGGAATATTTCGCTCGTTATTAAACACAGGAACCTTCTTCGTTTCTGTGGTTTCTTCAGACGTAAAGTTAACCGATAGGTGATAGTCAGGATTGTTTTGAGAATCCGAGACATTAGTAAAGCCGCGCTCTTTCAATGCATTGATAATATCGGGGATGTATCGCTTATTCGTCAGATCATCGCCTTCTTTGCTTGGAACCACAGCAATCGTAGCGGATTTATCAATATCTACATTCGAGTCAACATTACTGACATTTTGTCCTGCCAACTTTACATTGGATGAACAGCCCGAGAGAAGAGCCGAAAACAGCACAAAAAAAATGAAAAGTCTCATAGTCGCGTTCTCCATTGCGTATCAAAAACAATTTTCCGACCAACATCAAAACACAGATAACACACAAAACCGAGATAAGCGTCCCACCTTCCACGTGTTTTTCAAAAACCTTACTCTAACGTAGCACTTAAATGATAGAGTTTAAGGAGGTTTGTAAGGTATATGACTTGCTAGACTTAATATTTAACAAAGAGGTAATAAATTTCAGGCAATAAAAAACCACCCGAAGGTGGTTTTAAATTCGATGCTTCATACGTGCATCCAGTTCCTTTTAAAAAGTGCAAACCCTTCTAAAAACAACCGTTTAAGTGGTGGAGGCGGGGGGGGTCGAACCCCCGTCCGTCAGTCCTCTGCCATCGGCTCTACATGCATAGTCACTTCTATTATTTGACCACGAACCGCCCGAAGGACAGGGTGTTAATGGCGAGCCTACTTAATCTTAGAACCTTATCCCTAGGCGGGGCATCAGTTAGCATCTTGTAATTTATGATACTGCAGAATCTCTGGCTACAAGCAACCTGAGGGCAGCACACTAGCAGCGGTTTAGGCTGCTAAAGCGTAGTTTTCGTCGTTTGCGACTATAAAATTGATGCGGGGGATTAACGAGATCACGCATCACTCTCGACATGCACCTTTGGGTTTGTAACCGACGTCGAAACCATGTCGCCCCCAAAAAGTAACGTTAGTCTAGCGCAAACAATCTGCTTACGCTAGAGATAACGCTGAAATGCTTAATTCAACCTAATTTTGAATGGCGTCTATTAAGCATTGTGTTTCATTAGTCGTTCTTTGTCTCTTGACCAATCACGATCACGCTCGGTATCACGTTTATCGTGTTCTTTTTTGCCTGTTACCAAGGCGACTTCGCATTTGATTTTGTTGCCTTTCCAGTACAGCGCCATGGCCGCACAAGTTTTGCCTTTTTGCTCGGTGACTTGGATGATGCGCTCAAGCTCTTTGCGGTTTAATAGCAATTTGCGTTGGCGCATCGGTTCACAAACGACATGCGTTGAGGCACTAAGCAGTGGCGTAATACGCGCACCGACGAGCCACGCTTCGTTTTGGTGGATGATGACGAATGCGTCTACTAATTGGGCTTTGCCTTCGCGCAGGCTTTTTACTTCCCAACCAGACAAAACCAAACCGGCTTCGAATTTCTGGTCGACAAAGTAGTCGTATTTTGCACGTTTATTAAGCGCGATGGTGCCCGTGCTGGTGGATTTTTTCTTTACTTTACTCATAGTTACAAATTATACGGTCGATAGTGGCAAAAACCTATGCTTTTCTTGAGGTATGCGCCTGAATGTTGGAAAATTCGCACTTGTTAATTAATTTGTCAGGTTAGGTAGCGAGGATGTGTTGGCCACGTTTACGTTTTATTCCTATCCTTAAACACATCTTGTGTATTTAGAGCCTAAATTTATGCCGGAAAGTCGATGTTTACAAGGTATCTGGTCAAGTCCGTGGATATTTATTTTTGCGGCCAGTGGATCTGCAGTGGGATTAGGGAATATTTGGAAGTTTCCTTATGTGCTCGGGCAAAACGGTGGCGGTGCATTTTTGTTGGTGTATTGCTTCTGTTTGTTACTCGTTGGTTTGCCTGTGTTAATGGCAGAAGTTGCTTTGGGTCGTACGGTTCGTTCTAATCCAATTGATACGGTAAACGATTTAAGTGAGCGTCGTATTGTTCATCCAGCTTGGGTGTTTGTGCCTTGGTTGGCTGGTATAACAGGTTTTTTAATTCTGACTTTTTATAGTGTGATTGCGGGTTGGTCTCTTGCCTATTTAGATCGTGCAGTGTCTGGCGACTTTAAAGACATCACGCAAGTTGGCGCGGCCAGCATGTTTGATAATTTGTTAGCCACACCGACAGAAATGTTGTTATGGCATTCTGTATTTATGGGATTGGTGGTGTTAACCGTCGGACAGTCGGTGACGCGTGGTTTGTCTGCTGTAGTACGGATTTTGTTACCGGTTTTGGTAGTGACGTTACTGTTGTTAGCATTTTATTCCATGACTATTGGTAATATGAATGAAGCGCTGAACTTTATGTTTCGTTGGTCTTGGCAGGATATTACCTTTGAGGTTGTCTTATCTGCAGTTGGACTTGCTTTGTTCAGTTTGAGTGTCGGAATGGGTGCAATGTTTGCTTATGGCGCTTATATGAGTAAGCGTATGTCTATTGCCCGAGCTTGTAGCATAGTCGTCGGTGTGGATCTGCTAGTGGCTATTTTGGCAGGTTTGGTTATTTTTCCATTGGTGTTCTCGTTTAATATTGATGTCGAAGCTGGGCCAAGTTTGACCTTTGTGTCTTTGCCTATCATTTTTGGTAGTTTACCAGGCGGTCAGTTTTTTGCAGGAGTGTTCTTTTTATTACTTGTGGTTGCTGCTCTTACGTCAGCCATATCCATGTTAGAATTGTTCGTTGCTTGGCTGCATGAAAAATTTTATATCGCCCGTTTGAAGGCTGCGCTACTGATGGGGATTGCCGTTTGGTTTGTTGGTATTGCGGTACTGTTGTCTTTTAATCATTGGGACAGCAAAATTGTCTTTGGGCTAAATTTCTTTGAATTGTTGGATGAATTTACGTCTTTGATTCTTTTACCAGTGGGAGCTATTTTGTTGTCTGTTTTGGTGGCTTGGTTTATTCCACATTCTATGTTGCAAAATGAGATGATCACAAAACAAGCAAATCATTTTCAATGGTGGTATAAGACATTGAAATACATAAGTATTCCAGCAATGATTGTGATTACTCTTGCTGGCTGGATAGGAGTGTAGTTTGAGTCATATAGAACGCTTCGCACATGTTAATTACAGTTGCGAGCAAATGTTTGCCTTGGTAAACGACATCGATGGTTATCCTGAGTTTTTACCTGGGTGTTTGAGTTCTACATTAATTTCAAAAACGCCAACGGAAATCGTTGCGTCTTTGGATGTAGGTAAGGGACCAGTTAGGCAATCTTTTACCACGAGGAACTTTCTGGAAGATTTTAGTCGAATAGAGATGACCTTGGTAAAAGGGCCGTTTAAGAGTTTGCATGGCGTATGGACTTTCACGGAGTTGTCTCCGACGAGTTGTAAAATCATGCTGAGTATTGAGTTTGAATTAAGCGGTATGCTGAAATTTGCCTTTGGCGGCGTGTTTAGCCAAATTGCCAATACGATGGTGGATTCTTTTAGCAAGCGTGCAAAAGTGGTATACGGTGAATAGTATGAGAGTTGAAGTAGCTTATGCTTTGCCTGAGAAGCAAAAAATTATTGCTCTAGAGGTTGAAGATGGTTGTACCGTGCGTGATGCTGTGCGCCGTTCGAATATCCAAGTTTTCTTTCCTGATGTGGATGTGGAGACCGTAAAAGTGGGTATCTTCGGTAAAGCCGTGCGAAATGCAGAAGAGCAAGAGTTAAAAGAAGGCGAGCGAGTTGAGTTATATCGTGAGCTGAAGGTTGACCCAAAACAAGCTAGGGCCAACCGTGCAGCAAAAACAACTAAAGATTAGTTGTTTTTGATTTGTGTTAAAACGCCGTCGCTAAAAATTAGCACTAGGTCGTTTGCATCACTTTTCTTGGTGTCTGGTGTTGCGTATAGAACTGTATATAGGTAATGCCATTCGTCTGGCTTGAAAGTGTCTCTTAGCATGGGGTTACCCAGTAGATAAGTGACCTGAGATTCAGACATGCCAATTTGTAACTGTGATAGTTGTTCCTTCGTTACAAGGTTTCCTTGTGTTACTGGAACCTTGTAAGGTGGTGGAAATAAACTGCATGCGCTAAGTGAAAGTGCTGCGCATAATATTAAAACTGATTTTTTCATTTGTATTATCCTTACTCCGGTGTGCTAATGATAAAGTAATTATCAACAAGATCGAATAGAGAATGACTCATGACTAGCGAAAATCAAGAGCTAAAGAAAGCGGGACTCAAGGTAACTCTACCACGAGTGAAAATTTTACAAATTCTTGAAGGTGCGGGCGACCGCCATATGAGTGCTGATGATGTCTATCGCACTCTACTTGATCAAGGTGAAGATGTTGGTTTGGCGACAGTTTACCGTGTGCTAACTCAGTTTGAAACTGCGGGTTTGGTGCAGCGTCACCATTTTGAAGCAGGAACAGCTGTTTTTGAGTTGGCGAAGGGGGACCATCACGATCATATGATTTGTCTAGAAACTGGCAAAGTCATTGAATTCGTTGATCCAATTATTGAAAAACGTCAGCGTGAAATCGCAGAAGAGCATGGTTTTGATATTGAAGATCACAGCTTGATTATCTACGTGCGTCCAAAGAAGAAATAAAAGTTCGTTTACCTAAGGGTAATGCATGAGAAGGGCCTAAATAGCAGAGTTTAGGCCCTTTTTTGTTTTAGCTTCAATTTTATCTTAATGAAATGCTACTGCAGTTGAACATTGCCAAGCATTTCGCGAGCGTGAGCTAAGGTTTGTTCGGTAAGTTCTAATCCACCTAATAAACGTGCGATCTCTTGTGTGCGGTCTTGATCCTTGAGTAGCTCGACCTGAGAGGAAGTTGCTTCATCTTCAACCAGTTTACTGACACGTAGATGCTGATTGCCTTGCGCTGCCACTTGCGCCAAGTGAGTCACACAAAAGACTTGTCCGCGTTTGCCTACAGAGCGCAGCATGCGGCCAACGACTTCAGCAATACCACCGCTGATGCCCACATCTACTTCATCAAATACCAATGTTGGGATAATGGAGGTGTGTGCGGTAACCACTTGAATGCCCAAACTAATACGTGACAACTCACCACCTGAGGCAACTTTGCGTAATGGTTGAGCAGGTTGGCCTGGGTTGGATGCGATCATATATTCGATGTCTTCAAAACCATTTGCCGAGACTTGGTTTAGTGGTTGGCATTGAATAAAAAAACGCGCATATGGCATACCCAATCCATGTATTTGCTCTTCAACTTTTTGCGCTAGTTCGTCTTTTGCGATAATGCGTTTTTCGGTCAATGTGGTGGCAAGGGCAGTGAGCTTTTCGTAGGCTAGCTCTTCTTTTTCTTTTAATGACTCTAGGCTTTCTTCGCTGCCTTGTAAGCTATCCAGTTCTGCTTCCACACTTTCTCGTAAGGATAAAAGTCCTTCTGGTAAGGTTCTGTGTTTGCGAGCGGTATCGTAAATATCAGATAAGCGACGTTCTATATCGATAAGGCGTTCGGGGTTTTGCTCCAAAGTATCTTGGTAGTGATGCAAACTATCTGCCGCTTCTTGTGCCTGAATTAGGGCTACGTTCATCATTTCTAACGCATTTTCTAATTCTTTTGTGGCTGGACGAATTTGGCTGGCGTTATTAATTGCTTGATGCAACAAAGAGCAAATATTGCCCTCGTCGCTGTCTATCAAAATACCGCTGGCTTGATAGGCTTTAAATTGTGAATCGGCAATGTTCGACAAAAACGCTTGCTCGTTCTCTAATTCTTCGATTTCGCCTTCTTTTAGATCAAGCTGCTGCAGCTCTTGTGCTTGATAAGACAATAGTTGGATTTTGGCATCTTGTTCTGATGAGCGATTCTGCTGAGCAGACAATTCTTCTTTTAGTTGTCGCCATGTTGCGTATTGCTGACTGACTTTTTTACTTAGCTCAGTGAGTCGGCCATATTCATCAACTTGTTGTCTTTGGGCATTCTTTTTGAGTAATGACTGATGCTCGTGTTGGCCATGAATATCAACTAATTGGCTACCAACGTCCTTTAGATCGCTTAGCGTGCAAGGGCGACCATTTATGTAAGCCTTAGAACGACCTTCTTTGCTGATAACACGGCGTAATATACAATGTTGATCGTGTTCTAGATCTCTTTCTTCTAGCCATTTATGTACGTGTGGATAGTTTTGTATATCAAAGCTTGCGCTGATATCTGCTCTTTTTTGCCCATGTCTTACGACAGCAGCATCGGTACGATCACCTAAACAAAGTGACAAGGCATCCACCATGATGGATTTACCTGCCCCTGTTTCACCTGAAATCACGGTCATACCTTTCTTGAACTCCAATTCTAGGGATTCAACAATGGCGAAGTTGGAAATAGCGATGCTGGTCAGCATAGAGGGCTCCAAAGAGAGAATATATTTATATGGTTATTTATACAGTACTTGGTTGTTTTTTGACAAGTCTTGATCGCAAATTTAATTCCCATGAAATTAATACGGCTTTAGTGTTGAAAGGTTAAAAGCTGACCCCATATACCCTGCACATAGGAAGCATTGTTTCTGTTATTTGGAGTTGAAAATGAGTGAGCAGCAAAAAAATCCTAATCTAGACGCGGAGCATGATTTGAAAAGCGAAACGCAAAACGAAACAGTAGAAGAACTTTTAGAGCCTGAAGTAGAGACTTTAGAAGAAGTTACTGAAAATGATGAGCTTGCAAAAGCATTAGAAGAAGTCGCTCAGTATAAAGAAGCGGCACTTCGCGCTCATGCGGATGCACAAAACGTACGTCGTCGTGCAGAACAAGATGTCGAGAAAGCGCACAAGTTTGGTTTAGAAAAGTTTGCTAAATCGATTGTGAACGTGGCGGATAATCTAGAGCGTGCTTTAGCTTCTGCACCAGATACAGGTGAATCTGACCCTGTTCGTGAAGGTGTAGAGCTAACGTTAAAAGATTTGCTTGAGACTTTGGCTCGTTTTGAAGTGAAAGTGGTTGATCCACATGGTGAACCGTTCAACCCTGAGTTGCATCAAGCTATCACTATGGTGCCAAACCCTGAGTTAGAAGCGAACACCGTTATGGATGTAGTGCAGAAGGGTTACACAATTAATGGCCGCTTATTACGTCCTGCAATGGTAGTGGTTTCAAGCGCAGCCTAAAAAAATACTGTCATTTTTTTGACACTGGACGCTTGAAATACTTTTAAGCGTACCCAAATACAGAATTATCATCGTCATAAACGAATTTATTGGAGATACAAACCATGGGTAGAATCATTGGTATTGACTTAGGTACAACAAACTCTTGTGTTGCCGTCTTGGATGGCGAAAAGGCTCGCGTTATTGAAAACGCTGAAGGCGATCGCACCACACCTTCTATTGTTGCCTTCACCGAAGACGGCGAAGTCTTGGTAGGTCAATCTGCAAAACGTCAAGCGGTAACAAACCCAACAAATACTTTGTATGCGGTTAAGCGTTTGATCGGCCGCAAATTTAAAGATGACGTGGTTCAAAAAGACATCTCTATGGTGCCTTACAAAATTATTGCTGCAGATAACGGCGATGCGTGGGTAGAAGTAAAAGGCGATAAGAAAGCGCCACCACAAATCTCTGCTGAAGTTCTTAAGAAAATGAAGAAAACAGCAGAAGACTACCTAGGCGAGAAAGTAACAGAAGCGGTTATCACTGTTCCTGCTTACTTCAACGACTCTCAGCGTCAAGCAACAAAAGACGCTGGTAAAATCGCTGGTCTAGAAGTAAAACGTATTATTAACGAGCCAACAGCGGCTGCCTTGGCTTACGGCCTAGACAAGAGCTCTGGTGACTCTACTATCGCGGTTTATGACCTTGGTGGTGGTACATTCGATATCTCTATCATCGAAATCGCTGACGTAGATGGCGAGAAACAATTCGAAGTATTGTCTACAAATGGTGATACTTTCCTAGGTGGTGAAGATTTCGATATGCGTGTTATCGAATACTTGGCAGCTGAATTCAAAAAACAGTCTGGTATCGATCTACACAACGATCCATTAGCTCTACAACGTTTGAAAGAAGCGGGTGAGAAAGCGAAAGTTGAGTTGTCTTCTTCTTCTCAAACAGAAGTTAACTTGCCTTACATCACTGCAGATGCAACTGGCCCTAAACACTTGAACGTGAAATTGACTCGTTCTAAGTTGGAGTCTTTGGTTGAAGAGTTAGTATTGAAATCTCTTGAGCCTTGCCGTCAAGCATTGAAAGATGCTGATTTGACTGCTTCTGATATTGATGAAGTTATCTTGGTTGGTGGTCAGACTCGTATGCCACTAGTGCAAGCGAAAGTAACTGAGTTCTTCGGTAAAGAGCCACGTAAAGACGTGAACCCAGATGAAGCGGTTGCAATCGGTGCGTCTATCCAAGGTGCGGTACTTTCTGGTGATGTGAAAGACGTTCTTCTTCTAGACGTTACTCCACTGTCTCTAGGTATCGAGACAATGGGTGGTGTTATGACAGCATTGATCGAGAAAAACACGACGATTCCTACTAAGAAATCTCAGACTTTCTCTACAGCAGAAGACAATCAAAATGCGGTAACTATCCACGCATTGCAGGGTGAGCGTAAACAAGCGTCTCAGAACAAATCTCTAGGTCGTTTCGACTTGGCTGATATTCCACCTGCTCCACGTGGTGTGCCACAAATCGAAGTAAGCTTCGATATAGATGCCAACGGTATCTTGAGTGTTTCTGCGAAAGATAAAGCGACTGGTAAAGAGCAGTCTATCGTTATCAAATCTTCTTCTGGTTTGAGCGATGAAGAAGTTGAAAAAATGGTGCAAGACGCTGAAGCGAATGCTGAAGAAGACCGTAAGTTCGAAGAGCTTGTACAAGTTCGTAACACAGCTGATGGCATGATTCACGCAACTCGTAAAACTCTGGTTGATGCTGGTGATAAAGCAACGGCTGAAGAGAAAGAGGCGATTGAAACAGCGATCACGGAGCTTGAAGAAGCTCTAACATCTAACGACAAAGAGAAGATCGAAGAGAAAACTAATGCGTTGACTCAAGCATCTGGTACTTTGGCTCAGAAGATGTATGCAGAAGCTGAAGCTGGTGCACAACCAGCTGAAGGCGAGCAAGCTAAGTCTCAGGATGATGCTGTTGATGCAGAATTCGAGGAAGTGAAAGAAGATAAAAAATAAGCGCTAAGCACTTATTTGCCCATTAATAATGGGGTTGTTTATAGCGAGCACGGTTTTAGACCGTGCTTTGCTGTTTGCAAAATATGAGATTGACGATTTTTAAAATTCAGTTTTTTTAGATTTAGACTTTTTAATTCAGACTTTTCAATTCAGGAATGCTTGCGATGAGCAAAAGAGACTATTACGACGTTCTTGGGGTGGCCAAAGACGCGGATAAGAAAGACATTAAAAAAGCTTATCGTTCTTTGGCGAATAAGTACCACCCAGATAAGAACCCAGACAACCCAGAAGCACTAGATAAGTTCAAAGAGCTGGCTGAAGCTTATGAAATACTGTCTTCTGATGACAAACGCGCAGCCTACGATCGATTTGGTCATGACGGCGTAAATGGTCAGGCTGGTGGCTATGGCGGCGGCGCTGGAGCGGGTGGTTTTAGTGATATTTTTGGTGATGTATTCGGTGATATTTTTGGCGGCGGTGGTGGCGGTCAAAGCCGAACTCGTCGCGGTTCCGATTTACGTTACACCTTAGAGCTTGATCTTGAACAAGCGGTTTGGGGATGTGAAGAAAAAATCCGCATACCAACTTTGGTGAACTGTAATACCTGTGATGGTTCTGGTGCTAAAAAAGGTTCAACGCCTAAGACATGTGGAACATGTGGTGGTGCAGGCCAAGTACGTATGTCACAAGGTTTCTTCTCTGTTCAACAGGCTTGTCCAGAATGTCATGGTGCTGGTCAAGTGATCAGTGATCCTTGTAGAGATTGTCATGGCCAAGGCCGTGTACAAGAATACAAAACTCTTAATGTAAAAATTCCTGCAGGCGTAGACACAGGCGATCGTATTCGTTTGTCTGGTGAAGGCGAAGCAGGAACTCATGGCGGTCCTGCAGGTGATTTGTTTGTTCAAGTCTCTGTTAAACCGCATAGCATTTTTGAGCGTGATGGTGCGAACCTATATTGCGAAGTGCCAATTAGCTTTACAACAGCGGCATTAGGTGGCGAAATTGATGTACCGACGCTAGATGGTCGTGTGCGTTTGAAAGTGACTGCTGAATGTCAGTCTGGCAAGTTGTTCCGCTTGCGTAATAAAGGCGTGAAACCTGTTCGTGGTGGTCCAGTTGGCGATTTGATTTGTAAGGTCGTTGTTGAGACGCCAGTAAATCTTACGTCCCGTCAAAAAGAGCTATTCACGGAATTGGCTGAAAGTATGGGTGAAGGAACAGATCATTCACCTAAGCAGAAAAGCTGGTTTGATGGTGTGAAGCGTTTCTTTGATGATATTAAGAAATAAAACTTTATTACCTCGGCAATATAAAAGAGAAGGGCGCCTATTTGGCGCCTTTCTCTTTTAGTAGGTAGTCAATATGGTTGCGTAATAAGCTTGCTGCATTGGTGAAGCTTTTATTATTTGGAATAATAAAGTCCGCTTTGTTGCGAATGTCGATGGTTTTAAGTGATGCTTGGCGTACATGGCGCATATAGCGGCTGGTAACCTCATTGACGTCGCGTCCACGTTCTGCAATGTCACGCTTTAAGCGTCGTACTACGGCGATATCCATATCTGTATCGACGTACAGAAGGTAATCAACAGCATCTCGTATCCCGGCGTCTTGGAACATCATATGACCTTCCACTAGAACAACATGTGTTGGATCTAGATTGCGATAACCTATACGTCTGTGTTGTGAGTGATCGTAAACCGGAATTTCATTTGGTTGCTGACGGTTCTTACAGTTATGAATAGCCAGAGTGAGGCTTTCAAGGTCTAACGAGCTTAGGTCGTCAAAGTTGTAAACGTCTGGATCAATACTGCCGCATCCATTGTAAAAACTGTCTTGGCATAGGGTTGTGATTTTGTCACCTTGGCCTTCCGCTAATAAAGAACAAAGTCGGCTTTTTCCGCTGCCGGATACGCCGGTGATGCCAATAACAAGAGCCATGTATTACCTCAGAAAATAAAGTTTTGGTACTCCTTGAGTTTAAGGAGTTTATAATGTTGTATTATATATCAGGTTTGATCATTTTTGCCTGTCAAACTGAAGCATGAAATCTCAAAGGAAGGATTAATGCGTACGAAAGTTGCTCCAATGTTTGCTTCGTTTATTTTTGCTCTTTCTATGGGGACTGCGACATTAGTTAAGGCGGAAGCAAGTGATGTTTCTCGATCCTCTAATGTGGCAGAGTTGTTTGGTTTACCATTAAATGATCTGAGAGTATCTCAATTAGAAAATCAGCTTAATAGTATGGGATTGCATAGTTATCCGTCTTATAAAGATGGTGTTATAAGCTACAGCTTAGGGCCTGAAGGTATTTTAGGAGTCACAAACGCGACTATTTATTCCAATGGATCGGGTTATGTTCGTCAGGCGCTGTTATCCGGTGTTGTGGAAAGCAGTGAAAAACGTAAAGCGCTAGGTGAGTTGCTTGCACAAAAATACGGTAAACCTAGTGAAGGTTTTCTTAGTAATGGTATTGGGCGTTCGAAATGGCTGTTTAAAGATGGCACCATGATAGAATTTCATAACACGACTTATGACGTCTCTCTCATGTACGTTGATGAAAGTCCAAAGGTAGCAATTCGATCTGGGCAAATTGATGTTGAAGCCCTGTCTCGTAAAAAGCAATAATCTTATAGTTTGTTTATCGTGTAGTTAATTATCTATGTTTATTCTTGATCTCAATCTTCGTTTTGCCCATTTTCTTCAACCTTATCTTCAGGATATTTCTTTAGCTTTGGTAGCAACCTGTTTGGTGGTTTACGGGGATAAGGTGAATGGTTTTCTTAAAAGCTTGGTGTCTTCTTGGGTGTTTCTTGCTCGAGTGATGGCGTTTATTTTGATGTGTACTTTTGGTTATGGGCTTCTGACATTATGGAGTCAGCCATTAATATATTGGGGAATTACACGAGTTGATTTGGTGTATCGACCGGTCTTAATCCTATTTTGTTTTTGTCTTTTGGGTGTTTTGGCTGAAAGAAAGCGTCATTTGTAAAATAATTCATGAAATTTCCTGTCAGTTTTCGTTGCCAAATTACAACATAATCGCACCATTACTATGGATCAGCCATGTAATTGCGTGATTATGTAGTAAAGTTTCTAGACCTTCTTTGTTATTTCGTTATTTCTATAAAAAAACACGCTAAATACCCGATTTTAAAGGTTTTTTGTAGTCTTCTTACAATTTGTTTTTGTCCTAATCTGCCGTTAGACTGCGCCCATATTGATATAACAGAGTCTTTTTTCGGGGGCAGAAAATGACAAGCACTTGGTTACAAGCACTTTCACAAGCAGAATCTATGATTCCTCTTTTAGGTAAACTTGGTCGCGAAAAAGCGGTAAAAGTTCAGTTGGCAGGAAACACCTTAATGGCGGATTCTGTGACTGGTCTGATGGCTGCGTTTGATCAGCATCCTGAATTAGACCTTGTCCAAGTTTATCAAGTGTTGGAGCAAGTGTTAGCAAGTAACACCGCTCATACCGTTGTAGAACTAGAATCTTTGATTGCGGAAGCGGATGTTGAGTCTGTACTAGCTGCTCAGCCAAACGATGGCACAGAAACTCCTGTTGTTTTATATGGATTCGGCCGTATCGGTCGTTTACTTGCACGTCGTATGTGTACGCTTGGCCATACAACTCCAGGCATGGCATTAGCTGCGATTGTTGTGCGTAAAGCATGTGATGATGATCTTTCTAAACGTGCTAGTTTGCTTAAATACGATTCTGTTCATGGTATATATGACGGTTTAGTAAAAGTTGATGAAGAGAATCAAACTCTGATCATCAATGGTTCGCCAGTAAAAGTTATTTATGCTTCTGATCCTGCTGAAGTTGATTACCAAGCCCATGGTATTAATAATGCTTTGCTTGTTGATAACACAGGTCGCTGGCGTGATCATGACGGTTTGAGTGTTCACTTAAATCGTCCAGGTATTGAGCGTGTTGTACTGACTGCACCTGGTAAGGAAATGAAAAACATCGTTTTCGGTGTAAACGATAGCGATGTAACAGACGCAGACCGTATTGTTTCTGCTGCATCTTGTACGACAAACGCGATTACGCCTATCTTGTCTGTACTAGAGGAAACATACGGCATCGAATCTGGTCACGTAGAAACGGTTCATGCTTATACTAATGACCAAAACCTAATCGATAATATCCATAAAGGTGATCGCCGTGGTCGTGCTGCAGGCATGAACATGGTGATGACTGAAACTGGTGCGGCTAAAGCGGTATCAAAAGCGATTCCTTCTCTAGAAGGTAAGTTGAGCGGTAGTGCGATCCGTGTTCCTGTTATCAACGTTTCGATTGCGGTATTAAGTTTGAACTTGAAGTCTGCGACGTCGGTTGAAGCGATTAATCAGTTGTTGAAAGCGGCATCAAATAGCGCTGAATTGACAGGTCAGATCGGCTACAGCGAAGAACGTGATGCGGTAAGCTCTGACTTTATCGGTTCTCAGCAAGCAGGTATTTTGGATTCTTTGTCGACGAAAGTTCGTGGCAATCAAGCAACTTTATATGTTTGGTACGATAACGAGTATGGCTACAGCTGTCAGGTTGTGCGTTTGATGGAGAAGCTTGCACAGGCAAATTTTACTAAGGCTGAATTGCTCGAAGACAAAGCAAAAGCAGCTTAAGATATGACCGGACACATTTAACGTGTGTTATTTAACGGCGGCCTTTGAGTCGCCGTTTTTTTTGCCTCAAATTTACAGACATAATTTCGAGGCAAAAAAAAGCCGGATAAAATCCGGCTTCAACAAAAGTAACTAGCAGTTGCGAATAACATCATCCTGTGGGGAATGGTGATATTCATCTAAAACATGACTGTGGGACAGGTTTTAGAAGTAATACAGTTAGGGCTGTATCAGTAAATATTAGGTCGCTGTTCAACCTAAGAGATTAACTAATTCTATCTTTTTGGATCGGTGTTACAAACGATATAAATTGATTTGTTGGATTAGCTGAATTAATGCAAAATATAGGATGCATTTTTAAATCAATGATTTTGATTTTTTATTAAGTGATATTTTTTTTGTTAAGTATTTGTTTATTAAAAAATTATTTCATATTTATGATGTGTTTTTTGCAGTTTTAGCTTTATTTTCATTGGTTTTTTAATTCAGTGTATGTCTAATTTTGCAGTAGCTGAGATCGTCTTATGGTGGTTTTTTTATGAAGTCTGTTCCTTTAGCTGGGCTGGGTACATTTGCTATCGCGGCTCGTCATTTGAGTTTCACTAAAGCCGCGCAAGAACTGCACCTTACACAGGGGGCCGTGAGCCAGCAAATTCGTCAGTTAGAAGAGCGTTTAAAACTTACTTTGTTTGTTCGTTATCATCGACGTCTAGAGCTGACCGTGGCCGGTGTGCGTTTGGCTGTGCAATTGAATCATAGCTTTACTGAAATTAATGATTTGGTTTTAGAGTTGCAGGAAGAAGAAACGTCTAATATTTTGACGGTTTCTGTTATGCCGTCCTTTGCAACTAAGTGGTTGATTCCTCGTCTGGGGAGTTTGCAAGAAGCCTATCCTGATTTACAGCTACGCATTCAGGCCAATGATAGAGAGGTGAATTTCCAGCGCGACAGAATTGATGTAGCGATAGTGCATAGCCATGTGCATAGCTCAAAAGGGCATATTGTTCCCTTAATGAAAGATAAGGTTTTTCCCGTTTGCAGTCCTGCATTTGCAGAGCAGCGAGCTTTGACTGAAGCAAGCCAATTAGCGCAAGTGCCTTTATTAAATGATGACTCTGAGTGGCGTTTTTCTAGTCCATATGCGGAGTGGGAGAAGTGGCTGTTATTGGCTAATGCAAAAGGCATTAAGCCTTCGCGCGGCATCAGTTTTAATCGTGGTGATCTTGCTGTGCAAGCAGCTGTTGCTGGACAAGGCGTTGCTTTAGGGAGAACGCCTTTGGTGATGGATGATATTCAGCAGGGAAGATTGATGAGGCCGTTTTCAGAAACATTAGATGAAGGTCATGCCTATCTATTTGTTTGTCCCGAAATGCAGCGTCAGCGAGAGCCGGTTCAGCAGTTACTCAGTTGGTTAGTCGCGCAATGCTACGAATATTCACCAGAGGATGCTTTGACGACACCCGATGGTCTGATTTCGTTATAATTAGTTATCTAATAGTAATTTAACTGAAATCGCCAAACACATAATAATCACCATTGGGCGAATAAGCTTCGCACCTTTGGTGATAACGAGGCGTGAGCCAATTTGCGCACCAAACCATTGTCCAATTCCCATTACGATACCCAATGCCCAAATAAGGTGACCGCTAAAGGCAAACATGGCCAAAGAGGCTAGGTTACTGGTCGCGTTGAGTACTTTTGTATGAGCCGTTGCTGAAACGACAGTGAGCCCCATCAAACACAAATAAGCAGTAGAAAAGAAAGCGCCAGTTCCTGGTCCAATCAATCCATCATAAAAGCCAATGCTGGTACCGATAATTACCGCAAACTGTATGTGAGTAAGGGAAAATTTACTGGCAATGTAAGGCTGAACCTTGGGTAAGAAGAAAAAGAAAATGGCTACCGCGATTAAGATAATTGGAACGGCTTTTAGCAGTAGGCTACTGTCTAAATAAGAGACTAATAGTGTGCCGCAGATAGCGCCGATGGCTGTCATCAAAATGGGGAGCCACATATCAGACAGCTTTACTTGTCCTTTTTTTATAAAGTGGTAAGACGCCGATACTGTCCCCGCGCAACCTTGTAACTTATTGGTTGCTAGCGCTTCGGCTGGTGACAGTCCTGCTGCTAATAGAACCGGCACAGTAATTAAGCCACCACCGCCTGCAATGGCATCAATGACGCCTGCAAAAAAAGCGGCAGCAAAGAGTGCAAGATAGATCCAAATAGAGATATCGAAAAAAACAAAGTCCATTGAGTGTTTATTCCTGTAGGGATAGATGTACGATGCTTTTTAGTAGAGCAAAAAAAGCCCACCTAGACAATCGTTTAGGCGGGCTAATGAGTAGTAATAGTAGAGTATTTTATCGAACTAAATTAAATTTTTGTTTGGATGTAGCTTTCGAGAGTGCTTTCTTGATTCGGAGTAAATTCAAGGCCAAGCTTAGTTCTACGCCATAGAATATCTTCTGCTGAATGCGCCCATTCATGCTTGATCAAATAATCCACTTCCACTTGATAAAGCTGATTGCCAAAGTGCTGGCCAAGGTCGCTTTCTGAATTCGCTTTATTTAGTAATGCATGAGTTAGTGTACCGTAGCTATTGGCGAATCGATGGGCAAGGTGTGCACCGATAAAAGGATAATCTTGTTGTAATTTCATCGCAAAACCATCAAGAGACATACCTAAGTCACCGCCAGGTAGTGGTTTGCTGTGAGTCCATTCGCTTTCAAGGTTATCAAAGTAGGGTGTAAGCTTTTTCATCGCAGATAAGGCTAGTTTGCGGTAGGTAGTGATTTTTCCGCCAAAAATACTTAGCAATGGTGCTTGATGATTTTTGTCGTCAAGGTGCAATGTGTAATCGCGAGTGACGGCCGAAGGATCAGACGACTCATCTTCCAATAGAGGTCTTACGCCTGAATAGCTCCAGACAACATCCGCTGGTGTGAGTGTTTTTTTGAAATGATCGTTCGCCACTTTCAATATGTATTGAGTTTCATTTTCTGAAATCGCTACATCGTTTGGATCGCCTTTGTACTCAACATCGGTTGTGCCTAACAGTGTGTAGTGTTCACGGTAAGGAATCGCGAAAACGATACGTTTGTCGGTATTTTGCATAATGAAAGCGTTTGAATGCTGATACAGCTTCGGTACAACAATATGGCTGCCTTTGATCATGCGAATGCCGTAAGGGGCTTTTTGTTCTAGTTTCGTTTCGATAAACGACGATACCCAAGGGCCTGCAGCGTTTACTAAGGCTTTGGCTGTTATCTCATGAGTTTCTTTGGTTATTTGATCCTCTAGGCTGATGTGCCATTGGTTGTCGATACGTTTAGCAGAAGTGCAACGAGTGCGAGCAAAAATAGACGCGCCATTTTGCTGAGCACTAAGCGCATTGGTTACCACTAAGCGAGCATCATCAACCCAGCAGTCTGAGTATTCGAAACCTTGCGTAATATCGTCTTTTAATGGGCTATCTGCACCGTACTTGACGCCTTTTGAACCTAACAGTGTCTCGCGCTTACCGAGGTTGTCATAAAGGAACAAGCCAATACGAATTAGCCAAGCTGGACGTAGGTGTGGTCTGTGAGGCATTTGAAAGCGCATCGGCGTCACAAGGTGAGGAGCGACATTTAACAATACTTCACGTTCTGTTAGGGCTTCTTTTACAAGGCGGAATTCGTAATGCTCAAGATAGCGCAAACCGCCATGAATCAATTTACTACTCGACGATGACGTAGCATGAGCCAAATCTCCCATTTCGCAAAGACCCACATTTAGGCCTCGTCCTGCTGCATCAGCGGCTATTCCTGTGCCGTTAATGCCGCCGCCAACAACAAATAGGTCAAAATGGGAGTGATTCATACTAAGCCTCACGATCTAAAATGCGAATGTTTATGTTCGAAAGTGAACATTTGTGTTCGATATTAAACCTCTAAAGCGATTATGACAATAACGCTTTGTGAAGTTTTGGTGAAGATTTGATCTTTTTTAGGTTTGAAGAAGGGTGAAAATTGAAGTCAGCTGAGTGAATTACCCTGATGGTACTGGGCCCAAGGGTTACTTGGGCGTGCAGATTTCCAATCGAACTTTGTGCTCTTTCATTAGTTTGATGATGGCCTTTGGTGGCTGCTCATCTGTAAAGAGTCGGTCTACTTGGGTGATGTTGCCTAAACGAACAACGGCATTGCGACCAAATTTAGCGCTGTCAGCAGCGAGAAAAACAGTACGTGAGTTATTGATGATACTTTGCGCTACTCGAACTTCTTGGTAGTCGTAATCCAATAGTGAGCCATCGTTAGGGTCAATACCACTAATACCTATGATGCCAAAGTCAACACGGAATTGATTGATGAAGTCGATAGTGGCTTCACCCATAACGCCGCCGTCCCGTGAGCGAACGGTACCGCCCGCAATAATCACTGTAAAGTCTTCTTTTCCGCTTAAAATCGCAGCAACGTTGAGATTGTTAGTAATAACTTGCAAACCTTGGTGATTCAATAGTTCACGTGCAACGGTTTCGGTTGTAGTGCCAATATTAATAAACAAAGAGGCATTATTTGGAATTTCGGCGGCGATTCGTTTGGCAATTTGCTCTTTCGCAGGTAGTTGCAAAATTTGTCGAGTCGCATAAGCCACGTTGGTAGTACTAGAATCGTAACTCGCACCACCATGATGTCTGCGTATTTGATCTGCCTTTGCCAACTCATTAATATCACGGCGAATGGTCTGCGGTGTGACAGCAAACTGGCTGGCCAATTCATCGATTGTCACATATCCCTTTTCTTTCACTATGGCGACAATATTGTCTTGGCGAGAGAGTTGGCCCATCTTGTTTTCTTCTCCTGATAAAAGACATTACTTGTTAAACGAAGCTTGCTAAACGAGTGCGCATTGGTTTTTAATAGGGAATATTCGTATTTGAATATTCATGTTCAAAAAACAAAACAACAATTGAGTCGCTTACTTTTTTGAGTGACTGTGATTTCAAAGAGAATTCACCATGACACATTATATTCTGGCTATTGATCAAGGCACCACCAGTTCTCGGGCTATTTTATTTGATGAAAAAGGCTCTCGTGTTGGCCAATCTCAGCAAGAATTCCCACAAATTTTCCCCGATGATGGTTGGGTTGAGCATGATCCCGAAGATATTTGGTCATCTACTTTAGCTGTGTGTCGTTCTGTTCTCAAGGATACAGGGATCGACGCACAAGCGATAGCAACTATAGGTATCACCAATCAGCGCGAAACCACCATTTTATGGGACATCGACACTGGAAAGCCTGTTTATAATGCAATTGTTTGGCAAGATCGACGTACCAGTGGATTTTGTCAGTCTTTGAGTGATCAAGGATTAGGTGAAAAAGTACAAGAAAAAACCGGGCTGTTAATCGATCCATATTTTTCTGCAACTAAGATTCGTTGGATCTTAGATAATGTTGATGGTGCACGCGAAAAAGCTCAGTCAGGTCGTTTGGCTTTTGGTACGGTTGACAGCTTTTTATTATGGCGACTGACAAATGGCAAGTCCCATAAAACCGATGCAACAAATGCCGCTCGTACTATGGCGTTTAACATACATACGCAGGAATGGGATGATGAACTGATCGAGCTATTAGGAATTGGTGATGTATTGTTTCCTGAAGTGATGGATTGTAGTGCTGATTTTGGTCTCATTGATGCTGCATGGTTAGGTGCTGAAATTCCAGTCAATGGTATCGCAGGTGATCAACAAGCCGCTTTAATTGGGCAAGCTTGCTTTACGCCCGGTATGGTGAAGAGTACTTACGGTACTGGTTGTTTCATGATTTTGAATACCGGTGATAGAGCGATTCGATCTGAACATAAGTTGCTCACTACCGTAGGTTATCGCCTAAATGGCAAAGTCACTTATGCATTAGAGGGTAGTATTTTTGTGGCTGGCGCCGCGATTCAATGGTTACGAGATGGCTTGAAGCTATTTGCTGATGCCAAAGAAACGCAAAGTTTGGCGAAGCAGGCTTTGAATGATGATTCGGTGTATCTCGTCCCCGCTTTTACAGGGCTAGGCGCGCCATATTGGGATCCTGATGCCCGTGGTGCCATGATTGGGTTAACTCGTGATACTAGTGTCGCTGATATCGTTAGTGCTGGTTTGCGTTCTGTGTGTTACCAGACAAAAGACTTAGTTGGTGCCATGGCGCAAGATGGCGCAACATTCAGCTCTTTACGTGTCGATGGTGGAATGGTTATAAATGATGTGATGGTGCAGTTCTTAAGTGATTTGTTAGAAATCACGGTAGAGCGTCCTTGTGTGACTGAAACCACTGCATTGGGCGCTGCATTTTTAGCGGGTTTGCAGGTTGGCCTTTACCAGTCTTTGGATGAGATTGAAGTCTTGTGGAAAGCAGATAAATGTTTTGAGCCCACAATGGCAAAAGGCACAGGCGATAAATTGTATCAAGGTTGGCAAAAAGCAGTGGATCGTGTGCGTACACGAGACTAATTTTTACGATTTGATACATGCTTTGTCTTGTGTGATAAGGCAAATATGGCTAACTTTAACAATGGATGTTTATTCACAAAGGGTTTAGAGAATGTCGAAACAGTTTGCCGAAGTACAGCAAGATGATTTTATGAAGTTTGGTGGTGAGCGTCCAAGCTACTTAGAAATCGAAGATGCATTGATGTCGCTAGGCGGACATGGTGTTGGTGGTAATAACTTCAAGAATGAAATGGTGAAATTAGCAGGTTGGACTGGTGGCGCATTGACTACTTATGCTCAGCGTGCAGCTGTTGCTCAGGCCGCTTTTAATCGTATCCGTGAAGTTTTGCCAAAGGCAACTACCGCTGATGAATTGAGAGCCATTCTTAAAAGTTTGAAATAAGTAGTTATTTCAAACTCAAGGTTTAAAAAATAAAAAGGGGAATGGCATGATAGGTCTTTCCCCTTTTTTATATCTGTCTTTTGGTTGGATTTATTCTGCGTCAGCGATGGCTTTCATGCCGTATTCTTCGTCTAGAATACGCCCGATAACATTGTTACCGGCAAGGTGATGTGCATATTGCATGTGTAAGCATCGTACTTGATCCCAATTCGCAATGCCGCCAATTCCAAGCTTATCAAACAAAGGCTTGAAGCCTTTTTTTTCAATAATGGCTTTGTGCTCAGCGCTCATTACTTCCCAACGCCTTGCGATGTAATCGCGGTGAGAAGCATGATGTGCTTCTCGCAATGTTTCGTCGTCTTTGATGCGCTGCTCAAGCTCTTTTACAACACCATGACTTTCTATTTTTGCCAAAGCTTTGTCGATGGCTTTGCTAGAAAGCCAATATAGAGTTGGGAATGGCTGCTCGAAAACCCAAGTCTCCATCTCTAATACTTGAGGTATGCCGCTAGGCGAATAATGAGCAATGGCACTAATGCCGCTTGGAGTGCGTCCGAGTTGTGCTGTGATGATATCAATATCACGCTGAGAAAGTGTTGTTGTCATAATGTCTTATTGAATAGTGTCTTCTAAAAGAGAAGAATTAAATTGTGAACGCAGGGAAACTGGCGGCGAATTTTTGTATCCATTCAGCGGCGGCTTCATTGTAGTTGAGTCGTCGGCCTTCGATTTTTGCTTGGCGTCGGTAATGTTCTATCTGAGAGAGCTGCTCGATCATGCGAACACAGTAACACTCTTCTTTGGTAGGGAACTCAATGGCGATGTGGTAGCCATCCGTTTCTTTAGTGCACCAAGCTATACGGCCAGACACGCAAAAGTTTGGGTCAATCTCTTCCAATGTAATTCTTACCGAGCGTCCATTGTCAAAAGGACGAAGGGTGACATATGTGATACCGACAAACCCAGCTCTATCTTCAGTAATTTGAGGAAAGGGCTGATCTTCTATTAGCGTAATGTCTAACGGAAGGTCTCTCGGATGTGCAACAAATTCCATCGCAACAAGCCAGCTACTATTTCAGATATTCATGTTATCGGCCAAGAAGGCAGAGTGTTTAAAAAAGAATGCGAATTGTACGCTTTTTGCCCTGTCTGTACAGACGAATTTTAGGATGTCTGAGGCTAAAATCATAACTTCTACTTATATGTGAAAATACTCAATGTGGTGCTTTGTATTTTGAACTGCTCAGATAGCTGTATTAGCCTAGCTTAGGGGATCTGAAGCTGGCAAAGCTTACCGAGTTCTTTTAGTGCAGCGTCGGTTTTATTATCCCAATTTAGTGCGTAGTTTAATCGAAAATGATGGTTGAATTGCGCTGTTAAACTGAATGCTAACCCTGGCAGCAAGCCAATGCCAATTTCTAAGGCTTGGGAATGAAGTGTCATTGCGTTTACCGTGTCTGGTAAAGTGACCCATAATAAAAAACCACCTTTTGGGGTAGAGGTTTGAGTACCTGCTGGAAAGTGATCCTGAATGAGCGCCTGACAGCGAGCTAAGTTGTCTTGATAAGATTGTCGGGTTTTTCGTAAATGACGATCATACGCGCCGTTTTCTAGAAAATTGGCGATAGCTGTTTGCGTTAATGTGGGAATCGCAAGGGATTGAACATAAGCGTAATGTTCAATCTGAGTTTGAAAAGGGCCGCCAACAATCCAACCAATGCGAAACCCTGGCGCGATACTTTTAGAAAAAGAGCTGCAGTAAATAACGGTATTTTGTTTGTCGTCAGCTTTTAAAGATCGCTCGCGTTTGTCTTTATAACTCAACTCTCCGTATACATCGTCTTCAATCAGAGTGAAGCCGTGTTGAACAGATTGATTGAGGATGCGTTGTCTTGCCAAGTGATTGAGCGTGGCGCCAATCGGATTTTGGTTGTTTGGTGTCACCACGCATGCCTTGATATCCCATTCTTTTGCCGCATTTTCCAGAATATCTAAGTCGATCCCTGTTTCCGCTGAACAAGGGATTTCAACCGCCTTTAGGTTCAACACTTCAATGATTTGTAATACTCCATGATAAGCCGGGCTTTCGATAGCAACGGTATCGCCCGCTTTTGCGACAGCTTGTAATGAGAGCATCAAGGCGTTTTGGCAGCCCAATGTAATAGTAATGTCATCGGGTTGCAGCTGGCATCCGCTGTCTAGCATGCGGATGGCTATCTGACGGCGTAAGCTGAGTGATCCTGGGGTGAATTCATAAGCTGCACATATTTCTGGTTCTAAGCGCATCAGGCGCCCTACAGAGCGCTGTAGCTGTCGTATCGGTAGGAACTGGCTTTTAGGAATAGCTGCACCAAATTGCATGATATTGCCGTCTTGAGAGGCATGAAGTAAGCGCCGTAGTAAAGCATGTATGGTGCCATCATTCTTAGTAGGTTCAATTTTTGCAGGTTCTGTTGGCTGGAGCTGAGTTTCTTGAACGAAATAGCCTTTTTGAGGGCGTGCTTTTATGACGCCTCTGTCTTCTAGCAAACTGTAGGCTTGCAGCACAGTCGCAACACTGACTTCCATTTGTTTGCTGGATTTACGAACCGATGGGATCTTTGCGCCTGGTAAGAAAATACCTTCATGAACTTGGTGTTCAATTTGGTTAGCAATTTTTTCGTATAAGGGGCAATCCATAAAGCGCAGGTCGAATTCAAAATGAGAGATGTTTAATCTACCAGATTGGTGGATTGAAAGAAATCTATGCCGATTTTACGGCGCAAAGGTCTGTGTGTTAAGTGGTATTTTTTGACGCTCTGGGATAGGCGATCATTGTAAATAAAGTGTTATGGTGTTCTTGTATACTTGGTCAGGTTTATATCAGCTTAAATGTTTAGCTGCCGGGTAAGAAAACTAAAAATTTAGAGCAGATTTTAATTTAGAGGTCGATTATGTCGTTATCCGTTATTCAAAGGATTTTATTTGGCTTTAGTATTTTACTGCTACTTTTGCTGATGATTGCCGCATCTGGATTTGTAGGCATCAACAAAATAGAAGATAGATTAAACGTTGTTACAGGGAAAGTGGCCAATATCTCATCTACCAGTAATGCGCTAAAAGAAGATGTCAGCTTGGCTAATGCGGCTGTTTTACAATATTTACTTAGTAAAACTCCCGATTCATTGGAAGATTTATCCGCACGTTTTCTGAAATATAAACAGGAGTTTAGCGATGTTTCAGAACAATTGTCTGCTCAACTTCAAGGTTTGCCAGAGATGAGTCAGGCGCTTGAAAGCATTAACGCTGAAGTGGAGCGTTTTTATGGTTATACCGATGTCGCTTTTTCTAATCATAAGAGGATGTTAGGGCTTCAGGCTGTGGTGCCAGATGAAAAACTTGATCTTAAAGATGCAATTGCTTTTGCTACAGAAGATTTAGGTATGTTGGTAACAGATGGCGATACATCCGAAATCCAATTTGCGGCTTCTTACATGCATAGCCAAATAGAAAGTCTTCAAGTATCGGTTAATGATTACTTTGATGTGCGTAGTCTGGATAAAATGCAGGAATTACGTGATGCCATGGCATCTATTATTTCTAGCCTGAAAGACAAACAATCCTATTTGAACGATGACAACATCAATGGTCTGGTGAGCGAAATAGAAACCAGTGTGATGTCTGGCGATGGTGTTGTGGCGAAATTTTACGAGAATGCTCGTCTAGTGCAAGAGTCAGAAGTGCTGGCGAAACAGCTGTCAGACAGCATGGAAGTGGTTAATACGTCCGTGCAGCAGCTATTATCTAAGGCCGCTTCGATGGGGTTAAACGCTAAAACAGAAGCCACAGATGCTGCGAAATTATCAACGCTTATTATTGAGGTTGTATTGGTTGTTTCTATAGTAATTGCAGTGCTGGTGGCATTATGGGTAAGTCGAAG
Source organism: Marinomonas sp. ef1 (assembly GCF_002806845.1). Taxonomy (NCBI): domain Bacteria; kingdom Pseudomonadati; phylum Pseudomonadota; class Gammaproteobacteria; order Oceanospirillales; family Oceanospirillaceae; genus Marinomonas; species Marinomonas sp. ef1. The sequence goes on from NZ_NHTT01000007.1 coordinate 61,011, forward strand.
CATTCGCCTTCCGTTGAAAGAAGTGATGACTGTACTGGGCAAAATTTCGGATGGTGACTTCACTCAACGCAGTAAAGTAAAAACCAAGGACGAGTTTGGTGAGTTATCTGCTTGGGTAAATGGGCTGGTGGCGAAGTTACAGGAGGTCATGTCTGAGATTGATCAGGCGTCTAATGAAGTTGCTGAGTCGGCTGGCAGCAATGTTCGCTTAGCTGGTGATTCTAAACGCTTGATGAGCGCACAGAATGAAAGAACCTCTGAGGTTGCTTCGTCTATGTCGGAAATGGTGTCTACGGTCGATCAGGTGGCAAAAAGCTCAGAAGTTATTTTGCATCAGATCCAATCGGTTGATCAAAGAGCTCATCAAAATCGCGAACAAATGGATACCAATATTCATAAAATCGAACATCTTCTCGAGCAAATAGAAGAATCGACGACAGTTGTGAATGAACTTGATGAGCACTCGAAGAGCATAGATCGTATTTTAGAGGTGATTCAAAGTATTGCGGAGCAGACGAACTTATTGGCGTTAAACGCTGCGATTGAAGCAGCGCGTGCTGGTGAGCAAGGTCGAGGTTTTGCTGTAGTGGCAGATGAAGTTCGTATTTTAGCTACTCGAACTCATAGCTCCACTGAAGAGATTCAGCATGTTATCGCGCAATTACAGCAAGGTGTGACAAAAACCGTTGGCAGCATGGAAGAGAGCCGAAAAAGTGCTACTTCTAGTGTTGAGGAAGCGCGCACAGTTGGATTGTCACTAATTGAATTGCAAGGCAGTATGGCTGAAATTCGGGACTTAAGTATTCAAATTGCCACCGCCGCTGAAGAGCAATCTGCTGTAGCGCAAGAAATTAAGCAAAATGTATTAGAAATATCTGAGATGTCTGAACAGGCGGCATTGGGTTCAGATCAGAGTGAGAAAGACAGTGAAGGATTGTCTAAACTGGCGTCTCATCAGAAGTATCTACTTAGTCAATTTAAGATTGTTTGATGGTTTTTCTAAGATAGGTTGCGTTAATATTGGGGCAACTTAATTCTCTGGAGATAAAGTTCATGTCGATTCTTATGGGTGATATGTTGCCTCATGGTACGTTTCAGGTAATGGGAGAAGAAGGTCCTGAGACAGTAGATGTCACAGAATTCTTCTCAGGTAAAACTGTATTGATGTTTGCCGTACCGGGTGCTTTCACTCCAACCTGTAGTGCTAGTCACTTACCTGGTTTTGTAGTGCACTTTGATGCTTTAAAAGAAAAAGGAATAGACGACATAGTGTGTCTTTCTGTGAATGACGTTTTTGTTATGAATGCTTGGGGTAAAGCGAATAACGCTGAAAATCTGATAATGGCAGCAGATGGCTTGGCTGAGTTCACTTGCTCTATGGGATTAGAACTGGATATTTCAGCTGCTAAAATGGGCATTCGTAGCCGTCGATACGCCATGTTAGTGACCAACGGCATTGTTCAGCAGTTATGGTTGGATGAGCCAGGCGAATACAAAGTCAGTTCTGCGGAATATGTTTTGTCTCAGTTATAAGCTTTTTGTTTAGCTTTTTTAGTCAGGCAAAAAAACGACGCACATGGCGTCGTTTTTTATGTCTCATATTAATGCTTCGTTCATTACTGGCTAATAGCCAAATAAGGTTGGTAAGAAGGTTACTGTACTTGGCACAAAGGTAATCAAGATCAAGACGGCCAATTCTACTAAGAAAAGTGGCATGATTTGCCTAGATATAGCCGCAATACCTACGTTCGCAATCGAGTTAGAAACGAATAGACAAATCCCCATCGGTGGTGTGACAAGGCCGATCATCAGGTTGAAAATCACCACAATACCGAAGTGTACTGGATCGATACCAAGGCTCATCGCGATAGGATGCAGAATCGGTAGCAATATCAGCATCGCTGCGATCCCTTCTAGGAATAGACCAACAACCAGCAAAATCACGTTGACTAGGATTAGGAACATCCAAGGGCTAGATACTTGCTCTAGCACCATTTGGCTGACAGTTTGCGGCACTCTTGAGAAAGTTAGTAACCAGTTCGCAGCAGCAACGACGCCAATCACGATTAGGATTACAGATGAGTCGCGCATTGCTCGAATAAAGATGCGTGGCAAACTCGATATTTTCAAGCTTTTCAGAATGAATACACCTGCTAACAGAGCATAAGCGGCGGCAAAGGCAGCTGCTTCCGTTGGTGTAACAATACCAGTCAGGATTGAGCCCACAATGAATATCGGCATGAACAGCGGAATCCACGCATCAACAAAAGCCTTCCAACGCTCTTTCATGGACAGTTTCGCTTTTAACGGTGCGTAATGACCTGCAAAAAAGTAAACATAGATCGACAAGCCAATAGCTAGAAATAGTCCAGGTGTTACGCCCGCAAGGAATAGCGCTGGTACAGAAACACCGGTAGTAATCAACGCATAAATAATCACTGGAATACTTGGCGGAATCATCGGTCCGATAACAGACGATGCGGCGGTTAGTGCCGCAGCAAAAGCCCGTGGGTAACCTTCTTTTTCCATTGTCGGAATAAATACGCGTCCAAGTGCCGAGGTATCGGCAACAGCGGAACCTGACAGTCCGGCAAAAATAACCGACGCCCAGATGTTTACATGGGCAAGGCCAGCTTTCATATGACCAACTAACGCATTAGCAAAGTTGATAATTCTGCTTGTGATACCACTCTCATTCATCAGCTCACCAGCTAGAACAAAAAGCGGAATTGCCAAAATAGAGAATGAATCTAGGCCGCTAAAAATACGTTGAGCGACGAGACTTACATTGAAAGGTAATGTGTAAACATGACCAACTACGCCTAATAAAATGGCGAATGCAATAGGGCTGCCAATAACCAAAAGAACAATAAGAATCCCAAGACCTAGCATAATTACTGTCCTTTCTCTAACGTTGTAGATTGAAAATAGTCGATGAGTCGTATAAGTGCTGCGATCACAAGACACGCACCACCTATGACCATAGCCACTTGAAAATAATACATTTGAATGCCTGTGCCGGGGGCCTGTATTGCTCCTCGCTTCATCATGAAAATGTAACCGGAATAGGTCAGCACGCAGCCGCTTACTAGCGCAATAACGTCAGATATAAAATGCAGAGCATGGCGAATCTTAGCGGAGACCATATCTTCTAAAAAAGTAAAACGAATATGAATGCCCTCTAAATAACACAATGCCATACCAAACATGGTGCCGTAGATCATGGCGTATTTTGCGACTTCCTCGCTCCATTGGATCGGTGAGTTAAATAAGTAACGGCTCAAGCTACTTACTAAAACAACGCCAAAGATAACGAATAGGGAGGTGCCGGTTAAAATCGAGAGAGTATTTTTATAGAGGCGCTTCATGTTGAGCTTTCCGGGTTGTGACAAAGGAAAAGCAACCGAAAGCCATTAAAGAAGGCTCTCGGTTGCCTGATTTCAAGTACTGAGTTTATTTCGAGTTGCTAACGACTTTTACAGACATTTGAGCGCGTTCGATCCACTCTGGCTGTACTTCACCTTTTAACCAGTTGATAACAGCTGGTTGCGCGATATCACGGAACTTAGCCATTTGTGCTGGTGTTGGAGTGGTGATTTGCATGCCATTAGCTGCAAGAGATTTTAAGCCTTTTGCAGAGTTAAATTGCTGCACTGCACGACCTACAGTTCCTGCAACTTTTGCTGCACGGTCAATAATTGCGCGATCTTCATCGCTCAATGATTGATAAAGGTCTTCGTTGATTAGTAAGAAATCTGTGCCGTAAACGTGGCCGTCTAGTGTTAGATATTTTTGGAACTCATAGAATTTGTTCGCTTCGATAACACTGACAGGGTTTTCTTGTCCATCAACAACACCAGTTGTTAATGCAGATGGTACTTCAGGCCATGCGATTGGCGTAGGCTCTGCGCCCATTGCTTTTACCATTTCAACATATAGTGGCAGGGTTTGAACGCGGATTTTTAAACCGTTTAAATCTTTTGGTTCTGCAACAGGGCGTTTTGAGTTAGTGAAGTTACGGAAGCCTGTTTCGCCATAGGCAAGAGTGCGTAGTCCGCTTTCTTTCAAGCAATGTTCAGACAGTGCTTTACCGAATTCGCCATCTAATACTTCCCAAGCAACAGGAGCTGATGGGAATAGGTAAGGAATTTCTAGAACCGATGCTTCTTTACAAACTTTAGCAAAGGCGCCAGACACCATCGTCATGCTCAGTGTGCCTTCTTGAGTAGACTGAACAAGGTCTGTTTCGCCGCCAAGCTGTCCAGAAGGGTAAACATTGACCTCAATACGACCGCCAGACTCAGCTTCCACTAAGTTTTTGAAAACTTCTGTCGCGGCACCTTTTTTAGAGGTTGTCCAATCTTGGGGATCTACGTGACCAATAGTAAGAGTGAGATCGGCTGCGCTAACGCTGCTTACAGCACCAGCAGCAATTAAGCCAAGTGTAATTTTTTTTGTTAGGTTCATTTTTACGTCTCCAAGCACGGGATCTTATGTGTCCCGGTTGTTTTATTTTTGTATTTTCTATCCTACTTTGCAGTAAGACAGGCTGTCCTGTATTCGAAACTAGCATTTTTGAGCCTCTAAATAATATAGGATCATTTTAAAAATACCCTATATTTTTTCTTAGAGGCTCACAATGACACGAATGTGAACGATTTCTACATCTGGTCTTTGTGTTCCACTCAATATCTATTTTTTGATCTGCTTTGCTAAGCAACACGACCAAAATGTCGTAAATTTTGTATTTTTAGAAATGAATTTTTAATGTCTCTTATATATCGAAAAAGGAATACAAAAACACCATCATGTTCGTTTTTTTTGAAAAAAACCATATATATCATATTGATAGTGTTATTTTAAAGGAACCTTTAGTTGGTGTAAAAGTGAGATTTTTCAAAATAAATATCTAAAATGAGTAGATGTTCTCGTTGTACTAAAAAACAGCTATCTCAAAATGCAATACCCTTTCGGTCAAATTGAAATAGCCAAATAGCCTATACACAAGAATACTCTGAACAGATTGTGATTGAATGGCTGTGTAAATAAAGAAGGTAAGAGGCATAAAAATAGACGGCTGGTCTTCTATTCCACAGCAATTGCCTTAAATAAAAACAGCGCCTTAAATAAGAATAGAGAGTAGTAACATGATTATAGATTGCCACGGACATTATACGACTACGCCAGCAGGCGTTGGTGAGTACCGCGATAAACAAAAAGCACAGGTCGCTAAAGACCCTGCTTTTGTTGGTGAAAAAGGTAAGGTTATTGTTTCGGATGATGAAATCCGTGACAGCATTATCAATAATCAGCTGCGTTTACAGCAAGAGCGTGGCACCGATTTAACCATCTTCTCTCCTCGTGCTAGCTGGATGGGACACCATATTGGTAATGAATACACCAGCCAATATTGGACAGAACATCAAAACGATTTGATTCGCCGTGTTTGTGATCTTTTCCCTGAAAACTTTGCTCCTGTAGCGCAGTTACCACAATCGCCAGGTGTTGATCCTGGCAAATCGGTTGCTGAGATCGTACGTACTGTTGAAGAAATGGGTTTCATCGGTATCAACTTGAACCCAGATCCAAGTGGCGGTTACTGGCAGGATAAGTCTTTGGCGGACCGTTCTTTCTATCCTATTTATGAAAAAATGTGCGAATACGACATTCCGGCGATGATCCATGTGAGCGCGGCATGTAACGATTGTTTCCACACGACTGGCTCACACTACCTAGGTGCGGATACGACGGGCTTTCAGCAATTGATGATGTCGGATGTGTTTAAAGATTTCCCTGAATTGAAAATTATCATTCCTCATGGCGGTGGCGCAGTACCTTATCACTGGGGACGTTTCCGCGGTATGGCATTAGATCAAGGTTTTGATCTTGCCGAGCGCGTTTTGAACAACATCTATTTCGATACTTGTGTTTACCATCAGCGTGGTATTGATCTTCTGTTAGACATTATTCCAACAAAGAACATCTTGTTTGCGTCTGAAATGATTGGTGCGGTACGTGGTGTTGATCCAGAAACAGGTCATTATTTTGACGATACGAAACGTTACATCGATAACAACACCGTGTTATCCGCTGAGCAGAAACAAGCTATCTTTGAAGGCAATGCTCGTCGTGTATTTAGTCGTTTGAAAGCGTAAGACTTTCGATTACAAGGGAAAAAAGAATCATGCGAAATAATGTAGTAGTACAAAATATTGAACGTGCTGACCAAGCTGTAATCGATGGTTTGGCAGAGTGCGGCGTAGCGACGATTCATGAATCTCAAGGTCGTGTTGGTCTATTGGCTCATTACATGCGCCCAATTCAAATGGACAAGACCATTGCCGGATCCGCGATCACTATTTCAGGTGCCGCTGGCGATAACTGGATGATGCACGTGGCGATTGAGCAGTGCAAAGCGGGTGACGTGATGGTATTTGCTCCAACGTCTCCTTCGAATCACGGCTTTTTTGGTGATTTGTTAGCAACATCAGCGCAATCTCGTGGCGTAGTTGGTTTGATTATCGAAGGTGGTGTTCGTGATACTCGCGACCTTCGTCAAATGAACTTCCCTGTTTGGTCAAAAGCCGTGTTCGCTGAAGGTACGATTAAAGAAACCGTTGGTTCTGTTAACGTACCTATGGTTTGCGCTGATGCCTTGGTTAATCCTGGTGATGTGATTGTGGCTGACGATGACGGTGTGGTTGTAGTGCGTCGTGAGAATGCTGCTGAAGTATTGGAATTGTCTCGTAAGCGTATGGCGAATGAAGAATCAAAACGCGTACGTATGGCGAATGGCGAATTGGGCTTAGACATTTATGAAATGCGCCCACGTCTAAAAGAGAAAGGCTTAAAGTATGTCTAAACATTCAGGCGTTATAAAGAGTGCGCCTTGTATGTGGATGCGTGGCGGCACGTCAAAAGGTGCTTACTTCTTAGCCGCAGATTTACCGATTGATGTCGATGCTCGTGCGCAGTTTTTATTACGCGTGATGGGCTCGCCAGATGAACGTCAGATCGACGGCATCGGTGGTGCAGACCCATTAGCATCAAAAGTCGCCGTGGTGAAAAAGTCGGAACGTGACGATGCCGATGTAGACTATTTGTTCTTGCAGGTGTTTGTTGATCAAGCGATTGTTACCGATGCGCAAAACTGCGGCAACATTTTAGCCGGCATTGCACCGTTTGCGATTGAACGTGGCTTGGTTGAGGCCAAAGAAGGCGAAACCTCTGTACGTATTTTTATGGAGAATACCGGTCAAATCGCGGTGGCGCGTGTTGCTATAAAAGACGGCGAAGTGCAATACGAAGGCGACGCTCGTATTGATGGCGTGCCTGGTTTTTCGGCTGCAGTGCCGATCGTTTTCCAAGACACCGCTGGATCAAGCTGTGGTGCTTTGTTGCCAACGGGTAATGTAGTCGATGTGATTGATGGCATTGAAGTAACCTGCATCGATAATGGTATGCCTGTTGTTATCATGCGTGCTGTTGATATGGGTATTACGGGTACAGAATCTCGCGAAGAACTTGAGGCCAATGACGAACTGCGTGCGAAGCTAGAATCTATTCGCTTGCAAGTTGGCCCTATGATGAATTTGGGTGACGTGAAAGAAAAATCCGTTCCTAAAATGACCATGGTGAGTGCAGCGACGAACGGCGGTGCTATCTCCACACGTACTTTTATTCCCCATCGTTGTCATGCATCGATTGGCGTATTGGGTGCGGTGAGTGTGGCGACAGCTGCGGTGCTGAAAGGGTCGCCTGCTAATGAAGTAGCAAGTTATCAGTCAAGCGCTCGTATGACGTTGGATGTTGAGCATCCAATTGGCGCGATGACCGTGATTTTAGATCAACAAGAAAACGGCGACCTAGGTTCTGCGGCGATTTTACGTACCGCGAGAAAGTTATTTGATGGGCAGGTATTTGCTCATGGTAACGGTCTTTAATTCGCTGATTTTTAGCATAACGAATTTTTTAAAGGTATTTGAACATGATGGACAAAGATTATATTCCATTTCATCCTGCTCCAAGCAAACCCGCTTTTAAAGCACCAGCGGGTGCAGTTGATGCGCATTGTCACGTTTTTGGTCCAGCGGATAAATTCCCGTACCATCCAAAACGCAAATACACGCCTTGCGATGCGTCAAAAGAACAGTTGTTTGCCTTACGTGATCATCTAGGTTTTTCTCGTAATGTGATTGTTCAAGCATCTTGTCATAGTACCGACAACTCGGCTTTGATCGATGCGTTAGAAACTGCGGGGGATTTGGCTCGCGGTGTGGCATTTGTTGATGACTCTATCACTCACGAAGAAATTGAAAAAATGCATGCTGTGGGCATTCGTGGTGTGCGCTTTAACTTTGTGAAACGCCTTGTTGATAGCACGCCAAGAGAAGTGTTTTTCTCGATTGCTGACAAGATTCGTCCTTTCGGTTGGCACATTGTGGTGTACTTTGAAGCGGCAGATCTAGAAGACTTGATTCCTTTTTTGAAAGAATTGAATACCACGATTGTTGTTGATCATATGGGAACACCAAATGTTGCCAATGGCGTGGATCATCCAGATTTCCAACGTTTTGTTAACTTCATGGCGGATAATGACAACGTGTGGTGCAAGGTGAGCTGCCCAGAGCGTTTGACTCAACATGCGCCTGATTATTCTGATGTTTATCCTTTTGCCCGCACGCTAGTTGAGAAGTTCTCTGATCGTGTTTTGTGGGGAACGGATTGGCCACATCCGAACATGAAAGTTGAAGCGCCAAATGACGGTCATCTTGTGGATGTGATTCCTCATATCGCCCCAACACCAGAGCTACAACAAGCTTTGTTGGTGGATAATCCTATGCGTCTTTACTGGAAATAATCCAAGCTTCGCAGCAAAGTAAATGAATAGAGGTTACCGAAATGGCTAGTAACTATACAGATCGACAACTCCAAGGCACGTACCTTTTTGATGGTCAAATGGCCAAAAAAGGCTATGGCTTAAATAAAATGTGTTACTCATTTAATGATCAAGTAGCGCGTGATGAATTTAATGCGGATCCAGAAGCGTACTGTGAAAAGTTCAAACTTACAGAAGCGCAAAAAGAAGCGATTCGTAATAGAGATGTAATCGGGCTTCTGCGTGAAGGCGGTAGTATCTATTATTTGGCAAAGTTTACCGGCTTACTAAAGCTAAACATGCAAGACATTGGTGGTCTGCAAACTGGCATGAGCACCGATGAATTTAAAGCAATGCTTGAGAAAAATGGGCGAGGAGAAGTCTAATGGCGAACATTATTGGTGCGATAACGACATCTCATATCCCAGCTATCGCTAATGCTATGGCAAACGGATTAGAGCAAACACCGTACTGGAAGCCTTTTTTTGATGCTTATCCACCTGTACGTGACTGGCTAAATGAGAAAAAACCAGACGTTATTATCCTTTTTTATAACGACCATGGTTTAGAATTTTTCATTGATAAAAAACCGACGTTCGCGATAGGTGTTGCTGATGAATATCATAACTCTGACGAAGGTTGGGGCATTCCGACCATTCCGCCAGTGACTGGTGAGTCAGAATTATCTTGGCATATTGCTAATAGTATTGTCGACGAAGGTTTTGACATGACTATCTGTCAAGAAATGCGCGTTGATCATGGCCTAACGGTTCCACTGAATCTTATGTGGCCTGGGCATCAATATGGTCATGTGAAAGTCATCCCAGTGTGTATTAACTGCGAACAATACCCAATGGCTCAGCCTTGGCGTACATTTGAATTGGGTAGAGCTATTGGCCGTGCTGTGGCGTCTTACGAAGAAGACGTCAATGTTGTTGTGTTTGGTACAGGTGGTATGTCGCACCAGCTTGATGGTGAGCGTGCTGGCTTTATCAATCGTGCTTTTGATATCGACTGCTTAGACAAACTCGTCAGCGATCCTGAAGCGCTGACAAAATACACTAATCTTGATCTTGTTGAACAAGGTGGCGCTCAGGCTGTTGAGCTGAATATGCACATCGCCATGCGTGGTACCTTGTTAGGTAAAGTGACGGAATTACACCGTAACTACCATGCGCCGATTTCAAACACTGGCTCTGGGTTGATGTTGTTAGAACATGAGATGCCGAAATAACAAATCTTCTTTATTAGAGGGGCGTTGTTAAGATCAATAAATCCGCTATCTACAAAAATAGATAGCGGATTTTTTTATTTTTCGATATTCAAAAGGTTATTAACAGTATTAGAAACGTGTATCGCGCCTTTTAGAATCTCATCTATGATGCCAGAGGCTTCATCTATCAATTGTGCGTTCTCTTTAGAACGTTCGCTTACTTTGCTCATGCTGGTTTTGGCTTGGCGGGTTAGGTTGCTGTTCTGTGCCACCATATCTTCAATTTCAATAGTAGATTTACTGGTGCGAGAGGCTAGTGTTCTCACTTCATCCGCTACTACAGCAAAACCACGGCCATGTTCGCCTGCACGAGCGGCTTCAATGGCGGCGTTGAGTGCTAATAAGTTAGTTTGGTCAGCAATAGAGCCAATGGTTGTCACAATTTTCGCGATACTTTCAGACTGGTGATTAAGTTGTTCTATTAGGTCTGTAGATACTTCAACATCAGCAACAATTTTGTCTGAGGTTTCGACGGTCCGACGTAAGATCTGTGCACCATTTTCTGACACTTGTGCGGTTTCTACCGAAGTTGAATGAGCCACTTCAGCAGCATGTTGAATAGCTAGTTGAGTATTAACTCTATCGGTAATATCAGAAGCGACTTTAAGTACTTTAACCACTTTACCAAATTGGTCGAAAATTGGATTATAACTGGCCTCTAACCATACAGTTTGGCCTTGTTTACCTACACGCTCAAATTGACCTGTTTTGAAGTCACCATTAGCCAGTTCTGTCCAAAATCTTGGGTTATCTTGATAAAATTTATCAGTGCAAAATTTATGGTGATTTTGGCCAACAATTTCTTTTTTTGATTTGTAGCCTAGTGCCATTAGGAAGTTGTCATTTGCGGTAATTACGGTGCCGTCTGGTGTAAACTCAATAGTGGCAGAGGAGCGGTCAATAGCATTGTAAACAGCTAGCTGACTGTCAGCCATAAGTTTAGCTTTGGTTACATCGGAAGCAATTTTTATTACTTTTACTACTATGCCATCTATTTCAACAGGGAAATAAGTGGCTTCAAGCCAAATATCCGAGCCGTCTTTGTGTTTACGCAAAAACGTACCTTCTTTGCTTTTTCCTGATGCTAGATCCGGCCAGAAACTTTTGTATTCAGGGCTAGAGGTTATTTGATTTGGACAAAACAACGCATGCTTTTGTCCCTGTACTTCTTTAAGAGAATAACCAATCGCATTAAGAAACAGTGAATTTGCTTCTAGAACAGTGCCATCGGGTGAGAAGCTAATTGTTGCGCAGAACTTGTTCATCGCTTCTATAGCAGCGTTATCTATAGATTGAGCTGGTTTTTTTTCAGTCTGCTTCTTATTGAAAAACATTTGCTTCTCCTCCCTAGCCTTGCGTACTTTTTAGTGTTTATTGCTGTGTTAGTAATCAGACTATAAATGGTGTTTATTTCTATAGCTGTAGTGAAAGTGTCCTAAAATGTAACGGTTAGTTATCTTTTTGATAAGAAAAGGCAGTTACTTTTCTGTATGCAGCAATTTGCTCACTGTGTTTGATACGTGTTTAGCACCTTTTTGAATTTCATCTATGATGCCTGATGCTTCATTAATCAGTTGCGCGTTCTCGCTTGAGCGTTCACTTACCTTGCTCATACTGTTTTTTGCTTGCAGGGTTAAATTGCTATTTTGTTTTACCATGTCTTCAATTTCGACCGTTGACTTGCTTGTTCTGGCGGCGAGCGTGCGAACTTCATCTGCGACAACGGCAAAGCCTCGGCCATTTTCTCCTGCACGAGCGGCTTCTATCGCTGCATTTAGTGCTAACAAGTTGGTTTGATCGGCAATTGATCCAATAGAGGTAACAATCTTAGCGATGTTTTGCGACTGATGATTTAACTGCTCAATAAGGTCTGTAGATACTTCAATATCTGCGACGATTTTGTCAGATGTCTCAACGGTGCGACGTAAGATATCTGCACCATTTTCTGAAACTTTAGCGGTTTCTACAGATGTTGAATGTGCCACTTCGGCCGCATTTTGAATGGCTAGCTGCGTATTGACTCGTTCGGTAATATCTGACGCGACCTTGAGTATCTTAATTACTTTGCCAAATTGATCAAAAATTGGGTTGTAGCTTGCTTCTAGCCAGATCGTTTTACCTTGTTTATTTATACGTCTGAACTGTCCAGTTTTGAAGTCACCATGGGCCAGCTCTGCCCAGAAATTAGGGTTTTCTTGGTAAAATTCTGGAGTGCAAAATTGACGATGATGTTGGCCTATGATGTCTTTTTGAGATCGATATCCCATAGTTGTAATGAAGTTATCATTAGCCGTGATAATGGTACCGTCAGGCATAAATTCTATGGTTGCTGAAGATCTGTCTATAGCGTTGTAGACTGCACTTTGACTGTCTGCCATTATTTTGTTTCGAGTGACATCGGAAGCAATTTTTATGACTTTGACGATTTTCCCATCTATCTCAACTGGAAAGTAAGTGGCTTCAAGCCAAATATCCGAGCCGTTTTTGTTTTTGCGTAAAAACGTACCTTGTTTGCTTTGTCCAGCCGCTAAATCCGACCAAAAATGTTTGTAATCGAGACTAGAGGTGACTTTAGTAGGGCAAAATAGGGCATGTTTTTGTCCTTGGATTTCTTCTAATGAGTAGCCCACTGTATCGAGGAATAGTGCATTGGCATCTAATACTGTGCCATCTGGTAAAAAGCTAATGGATGCACAAAATTTCTTCATAGCCGTAATGAAAGCAGAGTCTTCGCTTTGAGGTAGAGTTTTTTCGATGGCTTTCTTTTGTTTGGTAAAAAACATGACAGTTCCTCGCTAGGGGTGATTTGTCAGTATGACAGTCGCATTCCCCATTGTTTTGTGTAGGTGTTTTCCTACAAAACTGGTCGAATTTTACACTGTAATGCTTGGATTTAATGTTTGTTAAGTGTTATATACGTGTGATGTTTGTTAATGGTTTACTTATTTTGAGTAACTCTTTGTGAGTGGTTGTTTGCTTTTTTGCAGGAAAAAATGATGGGGGGATTGAACTGGCTAAATAAGGCATTACTCTTGTCTAACGATAATAGTATCGAGTAGATTATTTTTCAGTCATTCGAGCGAACATGGTTTCAAACTGGCCAATGTTTTGTTGAATGTAGTCAATAAAGGAGCGCATAGTCGGAGTTGGATGACGACCTTGAGGGTGGATCAAACACCATGATCGGCGAAGGGGGAAATCTTTGATTGGAACTTCGATTAAGGTACCAAGAGTAAGCTCTGAGAGTATGCCTAGTTTGGGTAACACGGCTACACCTAGCCCTGCAATAACGGCATGTTTGATCGCGTCATTGGAGCCAATTTCCATCTCTGCGTGCAGACGAATACGTTGCTTTTGACAATGCAGTTCTAGTGCTAACCGACTGCCTGACCCTGCTTCTCGAAGCAGTAAGTTGTGTTCTAAAAAGGTGCTTAATGAGATGTCTTCTAGAGCGAGAAGAGGATGGTTTTGTGGTACAACAGCGATTAACTCATTGTTCAAAAAAGGTATGCTAAACATAGGTTTATCATTCTGCACCATGCCCATGATTGCTAATTCATCATGATTTTCGTTGAGTCGCTCAATGGCCGCTGCACGGTTCATGACTTTCACGTTTATCGTGACGTTTGGATGCAAGCTGGTATAAGCCCGAAGTAAGTAAGGCACCACATATTGCGCCGTACTCACAGCCACCAAAGTTAATTCACCAGATATTAGGCCAGTTTCCTCTGATAAGTCATCTTGAAAGCGTTGTATTTCATCAAACATAGCATGAATGCATTGAGCCAAACGCTTGGCCGTCGCTGTACTGTAAAGCTGACGACCGACGTATTCAAACAGCGGTTGTTCCAGTGCTTGTTCAAGTTGTCGTATTTGGTTGCTAACGGCAGGCTGACTTAACCCCAGCATATCGCCAGCTCGACTGTAGCTACTCAATTCATAAACGCTCTTAAACACTTGTAATTGTCTAAACGTGAGTCGGTTCACTAAACTTTGTACGCTTTGAGGCATTGTTTTTGTTTCCTCTTGGTTTATCCATCGGATCTTATCTATCAGCTTTTATCTATCAGGAATAGCTTATACATAAATGTCGTAATATCAATTTTTACTTTGGTTGATCTTTGAGTAGGCTAAATGTTCAACAAGAAAGGAGTGACTCATGTTAAAAAAAGTGTTGATCGCTAACCGAGGTGAAATTGCGGTTCGTATCATTCGCGCTTGTTCAGAGGCTGGGATTCGCTCTGTTGCGATATTTACGGAACCTGATCGATATGCCTTGCATGTCAAACGTGCAGACGAGTCTTACTCGTTAGGCGATGATCCACTTGCCGGTTATTTAGACCCTTTGCGTCTAGTGAATTTAGCCATAGAAACGGGTTGTGATGCGATTCACCCCGGTTATGGTTTTTTGTCTGAAAATGCGCATTTTGCAGAACTGTGTGAGCAAAAAGGCGTTACCTTTATCGGGCCTCATTCTTCCGTCATTCATAAAATGGGTGATAAAACTCAAGCGCGCGACAGTATGCGTGCAGCAGGTATTCCAATCACACCTGGCTCAGAGGGGAATTTAGCCAACCTTGAAGAGGCGCTTACTCTAGCTGGGAAAGTTGGTTATCCGGTGATGATCAAGGCAACCTCTGGCGGTGGCGGTCGAGGTATTCGGCGTTGTGACACACCAGAAGAATTAACCTCCCAATATCCTCGTGTTATTTCGGAAGCGACCAAAGCTTTTGGTTCAGCTGAAGTGTTTTTAGAAAAATGCATCGTTGATCCTTGCCATATTGAAGTTCAAATATTGGCGGATTCCCAAGGCAATGCGATTCATTTGTATGAGCGTGATTGTTCGATTCAGCGCCGCAATCAAAAGTTGATCGAAATTGCGCCAAGCCCGCAACTTACCCCAGAGCAACGTCAGTATATTTGTGATCTCGCTGTACGTGCTGCTAAAGCGGTGGATTATGTTAACGCAGGTACGGTGGAGTTTTTGTTGTCTGGCAACGAAGTGTATTTCATGGAAATGAATACACGAGTACAGGTTGAGCACACGATTACCGAGCAAATCACGGGTGTCGATATTGTGCGTGAACAGCTTCGTATCGCGGCTGGTTCGCCGCTTAGCTTCCGCCAAGAAGACATTAGTTATCGTGGTTATGCGATGCAGTTCCGTATTAACGCGGAAGATCCAAAGAACGATTTCTTACCCAGCTTTGGGCGTATTACTCACTACTACGCGCCGGGTGGTCCTGGGGTTCGTGTTGATACGGCGATTTATACTGGTTACGAGATTCCGCCTTACTTTGATTCAATGTGTTTGAAGCTGGTGGTTTGGGCGTTGACTTGGGATGAGATGGTCGCGCGCGGTCGCCGTGCCATTGACGATATGCGTTTGCATGGTATCAAAACTACCGCCAATTATTATCAGCAAATTCTGAAACACCCAGATTTCATCAAAGGGAAATTCAATACTGGATTCGTTCCAGCGCACCCTGAATTATTAAATTATTCCGTTAGACGCCATCCAAGTGATATCGCTTTGGTGTTGGCAGCCGCTATTGCAGCGCATGTTGGTCGATAATCCGCAGGAGGAAGAAAATGAGTCAAGTTAAACAAAAAATAGAAGTGACAGATGTCACCTTGCGTGATGCTCACCAATCGCTGATTGCCACTCGTATGCGCACGGAAGACATGTTGCCGATCTGTGAAAAACTCGATCAAGTCGGTTTTTGGTCTTTAGAAGTGTGGGGCGGCGCGACCTTTGATGCTTGCGTACGTTTTTTGAAAGAAGACCCTTGGGAGCGATTGCGTCAGCTTCGTGCGGCTTTGCCAAATACCCGTTTGCAAATGTTGTTGCGTGGTCAAAACCTTTTGGGTTATCGCCATTATGCCGATGATGTTGTAGAAGCGTTTGTACAAAAAGCGGCTGACAATGGCATTGATGTGTTCCGAGTATTCGATGCTCTTAATGATCTTCGCAATATCGAAACTGCCATGAAAGCGGTGAAAAAAGCCGGTAAACATGCGCAAGGTACGATTTGTTATACGACCAGCCCAGTGCATACGCCAGCCTTGTTTGTCGAGCAAGCCAAAGCCATGCAAGCCATGGGTGCAGATTCTATTGCCATTAAAGACATGGCGGGGTTGTTAACGCCTTATGCGACTTATGATCTGGTGAAAGCCATCAAAGAAGCAGTCGATTTGCCTTTAGTAGTACACAGCCATTCAACCTCAGGTTTGGCGCCTTTGTGTCAGCTTAAAGCCATCGAAGCAGGTGCCGACCGTATTGATACCGCGATTTCATCCTTTGCCAGTGGCACTAGCCATCCAGCGACTGAGACTCAAGTGGCGGCTTTGAAAGATACCGATTACGACACGGGTTTAGATTTGGCCTTGTTGTCAGAAATTGCCGATTACTTCCGTGATGTTCGTAAAAAGTATCATCAATTTGAAAGCGAATTTACGCGCGAAGATGTGTCTGTACAGGTTAACCAAGTGCCGGGCGGTATGATGTCAAACTTGGCGAACCAGTTAAAAGAGCAAAATGCGTTAGACAAGATTCGTGAGGTGTTTGCCGAGATTCCTCGTGTTCGTGCTGACTTAGGCTATCCGCCTTTGGTAACGCCTACCTCGCAAATCGTTGGTACGCAGGCGGTTTATAACGTATTGGCAGGTCAGCGCTATAAAACTATCACCAATGAAGTGAAACGTTACTTATTGGGTGGATACGGCCAACCGCCAGCGGCAGTAAATCCAGACGTGCAGAAAAAAGCCGTAGGTAATGAATCAGTTAACGACGCTCGTCCTGCGGATTCTTTGTCACCAGAGCTTTATAAATTACGCAATGAAATTGGTGAATTAGCGAAATCAGAAGAAGATGTACTGACCTTTGCTATGTTCCCTGAACTAGGTCGTGAATTTTTACAGCAACGTGCTGACGGAACCTTGGTTCCAGAAGTCTTGTTACCGCTAGAACAAGCGGGTCAAGGTGCAGCCGCAGGTGGCTTGGCTACTGAGTTCAAGATTGATGTGCATGGTGAAGTCTACAATGTTGAAATCACTGGTGTAGGTGACTTTGGGGTTGGTAAACGCAAGTTGTACTTGTCTTTGGACGGTATGCCAGAAGAAGTGGTGTTTGAATCGCTGAATGAATATGTTGCTGACGGTGGTGCAGGGCGATCTCGCGCGACTGAACCTGGTCATGTTAGTGCGGCGATGCCGGGTAATATCATTGATGTCTTGGTTGAAGAAGGCGACACGGTTACCGCGGGTCAAGCTGTACTCGTCACGGAAGCCATGAAGATGGAAACCGAGGTACACGCCAACGTGGCGGGTACGGTAAAAGGCGTTTTCGTTAAAAAAGGCGACCGAGTCACACCGGGTGAAATGCTGATTGAAATCGTTTAGTTCATTATTGAGAAAGATGATTCCATTAGGAAGCTAATGAAATAGACTTTAAAAAGGTCGTTTTTCTTTATTAGAAAGACGGCCTTTTTCATATCAATTTTGTCATTACAGAAACACTTGGCAAGCTTCTTGGAAGGAATTTATACGAGAGATAAGCTCATCAGTTTGTTGGGTCTTGTAGATGGCGTTATTGGCTAAAATAGAATAGTGACCACGATAACCTTGTTGATGCAGGTGTTCTATTAAGGTGACAATGCTACTTTCATAATAGCCATCTCCCGGAATCAAACGCTTGTGGTGATAGGTCTCGATTTGATCTTCAAGCGAATAGGTCATGCTGCTGTTGAAGTCCGAGCATTGTACTAAAAAAATATCTGACGTCGGAATTTCTTCAAGAACATCAATTGCTTCTGATTCACTCAGAAAATGAAACGTATCAATTACTAAGCCAAAATTTGGGCTGTTTACGTCTCGGCAAAGCGAGGCAGCGGCTTGATAACTGCCAATGTAAGGTGACCAAGGCAATGCTTTTAAAGCAATCTTAATGCGATAAGGAATGGCTAAATTAGCCAAAGCACGAAGATCGGCCAAAATTTGATTGATGTCTATGTTCTTAGAGCGAATGGTTGGTGGCATAACAACCAGTAAGCGGCAATTCAGTTGCGCTAAGGTTTTTAAGTAATTGCGCGCCAAATCCATATCGTACTCATGGATATGATTTGTATTTCCACCAAACTCTCGCAAACTCGACGCACTGCTGATTTCAATGCCATTGCGTTTGGCGAGTTCGGCAATGTGTTCGATATCACGCTTATCAGCGCCAAAATCAGAGTGTGTTAGGTCAATTTTTAGAAAGCCTGCTTGGGCCAACGCGGCGAATTTATCTTCGAGCGTACTATGAAAAAGGTTTGCCGCAATAGACAGCATATTAGATTACCTCTATAGCAAAGGCGCGATCATTACCTGCGAAAATTTGATGACGAAGTGGACTGTTCTCATTCGCTTTGAAAGTGATTTTGCTAAAAAATTCAGTATTGTGTTGTTCGTCTGAAGCTTCGACAAAACGTAGGCTGATGGCGTGTTTTCCAGGGAGCTGTAAGCTGGCCTCTTCTTTGGCTTGAAAACCAAAAAGACGTTCAAAAAAGGTTAAGCAAGTCTGAGTACGGTCAGGATCTACTTGTATAGTAAATTCATGGAAGTGAGACAGTGAACCATTTAATTTTTCAGCTACGCTGGGGATGGTTTTAAAATCAATCTCATATACGCTTAAATCGTCACGCACTTGATCAACTAAATAGATTAAGGTGCCGCCCATTGCCTCAATGCCTGGAATATTGACTTCCATCGGGCCTGAATGATTGGATGAATCCCAAGCCCCTCGTTTTATTAGCTCAGCATGAGCGATAGAAGCGTCGTCACATTTAAAGGCGATAGCAAAAAGAGCGATGCCCATTTCGCCAACATAAGCTTCCAATGTTGGATCTTGCGAACAATTGATAATTATTTTTAACTGATTTTGTTGAAATAAGAATACATTTTTACGTCGATGTTTTGCGTAAAGGCTAAAACCTAGCTCAGTCATTAGGGGAGTCACGCTTTCTAAAGAGGGCGCGACTATCTCGATAAACTCGATACCCAGTAAATTCGCAGTAGACAAAGGTGTGATGTCGTTTTGATCCATAATACGGTCCAAAGAGGTCAATACATTAGTAATGGTTAGGTCGTCTTATGGACAAGCTAACGTATAACCCTTTTAACATATAAGCAGGATCGCAGGTACGCAAACAAAAAGTGATATTTAGCTATGAAGAAATGATCCAACCGAATCTCAAAAATATTATAGATTCGATTGGATGATAGATAAGCTGTAGATGGTTATGCGAACTCTTCGGTGTCTATTTCAGCTTGTTGTGCGGCGGTATAGCGCGTGCCATGTACGTTATTTTGATTAATCATCTCGTCTAGCAGGCTGACTTGTTTGGCATCCAGCTTTAATTGCGCTGATTCAAAATTGTCTCTCATATGATTAACCGAGCGAGTGCCAGGAATAGGGACAATATTTTTATCTTTTGCGGTGAGCCAAGCCAAAGCTAGTTGCGATGGTGTGCAGCCGATGTCTTTCGCAAGGGCAAAGTAGTCGTTTAACAAGGCTAGATTGTTAGGATAATGCTCGGCGTTAAAGCGTGGCATGTTGTTACGAATGTCTTTGGCTTCTAGATCCGCAACGTCTTTTAATGTGCCCGTTAAGAATCCGCGTGCTAATGGGCTGAAAGCAACAAAGGTAACGCCTAGTTTCCTACAGGCTTCTAAAACGGCAATTTCTGGATTGCGTGTCCATAAAGAATATTCGGACTGAATCGCAGTAATTGGGAACTCGTTGTGAGCACGAGTTAGCGTTTCGGCAGACACTTCTGATAAACCCACCGCACCAATTTTGCCTTCTTTTACCAGATCGCCTAGAGCGCCTGCGCTTTCTTCGATTGGTACATTGAAGTCCAAGCGATGCAAATAATACAAATCGATATGGTCTGTTTGTAGGCGTTTTAGGCTGTCTTCGCACTGCTTGCGAATATTTTCAGGTCTGCCGTTAATCTCTTTTTTGCCATCAACCATGGCCATACCGCATTTGCTGGCAAGGAAAAATTCATCACGGCGATCTTTTAGTGCTTTACCGACTAAAAGCTCATTGTTACCACCGCCATATAAGGTCGCGGTATCAAAATGGCGATAACCCATTTCAAATGCTTGATGAAGCGCTTTGATGGCTTGCTCTTCTGCAACAGGTGAACCGTAAGCATGGGATAAATTCATGCAGCCGAGGCCGATGTTTGGATTGGCTAAATGTGGATGTTTTGACATAAAAAAAGTCCTTGTTAGTTTGCTTTGCTATGTTTTACTGCACGACTACTATTGCAAAACAGTGTAACGAAAACAGGGAGCCTAGGCTCCCTGTTTGTGTCTTAATTTATTGAACTTTGCACTGTTCTTATGCTTCTAGGCATTCTTCTAAGCGATGTAGGGTTTCCATCGCTTCAATAGCTTGAGTCACACAAGAGTTTGGCGCACGACCTTCTTGGATGGCTGCAATGAACTCTCTGTCTTGTAGTTCGATACCGTTGTTTGAAACCGCTACGCCAGATAGGTCAATCTTGTTTTCGCTGCCGTCAAATAGATCGTCGTAACGTGCGATATAAGTGCCGTTGTCGCAAATATAACGGAAGAAGGTACCGAATGGACCGTCGTTATTGAATGACAAAGATAGCGTACATATTGCACCGTTAGGCACTTTCATACCAATGCTCATGTCCATGGCGATGCCAAGTTCAGGATGGATCGGACCTTGAAGTGCTTGAACCTTGCTTGCTGTTTCGCCAGTTTGGTACTGGAACAAATCCACAGTGTGGCAAGCATGGTGCCATAGTAGATGGTCAGTCCAAGAACGTGCTTGGCCAAGGGCGTTTTTGTTTGAACGTCGGAAAAAGTAGGTTTGCACGTCCATTTGTTGAACGTTTAATTCGCCAGCCATTATCTTGTTATGAATCCACTGGTGCGAAGGATTGAAACGACGAGTGTGTCCCGCCATGGCAACTAGGCCAGTTTTCTTTTGTACTTCAACCACTTTGCGAGCGTCTTCAATGTTGTCTGCCATTGGGATTTCAGACATAACATGTTTGCCAGCTTCAAGGCATTGGATAGTTTGCGCAGCGTGCATTTGAGTCGGGGTAGCTAGGATTACCGCATCAACGTCATCACGAGCTAGGCTTTCTGCTAGATCTGTTGTGTAGTGAGGAACACCGCGTTCTTCAGCGAAGGCTTTAATCGCATCGATTTTTGTGCCAACCACAGAAACGACTTCTGCACCTTCGATCGCCGCGATGGCGTCCATGTGTTTCATGCCGAAAGCGCCAGATGCGCCAGCGATACAAATTCTCATTAGTCTACTCCTAAAAGTGCGAGTGTTTATTGTAAGGGCATAACATTGCCCGAGTCTTATATTGATAACAAATCTAGCATCCGACACCTAATGGGGATAATCCATAAACCGCATAAGCTATTCATTTTTTGCAATGAGGCTTTTGTAGTTTTCATCGAAAACGTTCTGAGATATCTCGTAATAAGCTAAGAAAGTGGGATTGAGTGACGGTTGGAAGCCAGCTTTTTCGCACACAAAGCCCAATTGGGCGGCGTGTATGGTCCAACGGAAAGTCTATAACATTGAGTAATTCAATATTAATTTCTCGCTCCACTTGGTGTGCCGAGATGAGTGTTAATCGATCGCTTTCGATTAATAGTTCACGAATAAGTATCTGTGAACTGGATTCAACCAATCGTGTTGGTAAGGCGATACCAGCGTCTTTGAAAATGTCTTCGAAAGCTTGTCGAGTCGGAGTGCCTTTGGCGGGAACGACCCAAGCAAACTCGGCGAGATCTTGTGCGCTGATGTTTTGTTTGCTCATTAATGGATGATCTTTACGAGCCACTACTGATAATGGCGGCGCCCATAATTCTTCCTGGACCACATCATCAGCCGGTGTTGGATGACGTAATGCACCTAAAATAATATCGATGTCACCTTGGCGTAGATGATGAAGTAAATCGGCATACGGGCCTTCGGTTACATTGATATTCACATCAGGATGGCGTTCGTTGAACTGCAAAATTGATTTTGGCAAAATGGTCATACGTGCCAAAGGCATGCTGCCTATGGTGATGGTACTGACATCTTTAAACTGTAAAGCGTTGATCTCGTATATGCCTTGGCGTAATTCACTGAAAGCTAGTTTGGTGGCTTTTGCCAAAGTTTGTGCTGCTTTGGTTGCGCTGGTTCCAAGGCTGTTTTTTTCGAATAATACAACGCCGAGCAGGCGTTCTAAATCTCGCGCGGCTCGGTGTACGGAAGACTGCGACACCGCCAGGTTTCGGCTCGCAATACTGAAGTTTTGCGCTTCGCTCACCGCGATTAAAGCTCTTAATTGGGTGGTGCTAATTAAGGCGATGAGATTTTTAGGAGTGCGTTCTTTTTGAGTCGTGTCTTTCACGATTTCTTGTGTGGCTGTTTGAATATGATCGATGGCGCGGCTGACGCGTTTTTGCCACACCTCACCTGATGGAGTGGGATACATACCATCTGAATGGCGCTCAAAAAGCGACGCGCCCAATAATCCTTCTAGCTTGGCGATCGCTTGGGTGATGGCTGGCTGAGATAAAAAGATATTTTCAGAAGCTCGGGTGATGCTTTTTAGCTCTGCGACCGCGAGAAATACGCGTAAATGCCGTAAGTTGGGAATTGCTATCTCCATAAGACCTCCTTATTTTTTATAAACTATATCAAAAATGAATATCAAAGAAATCAAATTGAAGGATTAATTACGTATTTTTTCCTATATATGGCCAAAATGGAACTCTCATTAAAAAAATCTAAAAATAATGCGTTCTATTTTTTAAATAGTAAAAAATAGATATAGATCAAGGTTTGTACAGCTCGTTTGTTCTTATACTCGCTACTAATGGGCGTTTACGCCATTGAATAAAACAATCTTATAGCGAGGTAACAGAATGAGTCAGGTGAGTCATATTCCGGGCAATATTATGTTTGATGGGCCGATGGCAACGAAGGGCTACCCCTTAAATAAAATGTGTTATTCCTTTAATAACGCAAATGGGCGAAAAGCATTCCTAGCTAATGAAGACGATTATTGTGAAAAGTTTGGACTTTCTGTAGAGCAAAAACAGGCTGTAAAAAATCGTGATGTCATTGCCATGTTAGAAGCCGGTGGAAGTATTTATTATCTGGCAAAATTTGCTGGGATCTTGGGATTAAATGTACAAGATGTTGGTGGTTTACAGACGGGTATGACAACAGACGAATTTAAAGCATTTTTAGTACAGCAGGGAGATAAATAATGGCGAAAATACTTGGCGGTATCGCCACATCACATATTCCTGCCATTGGTGTAGCGATGGATAAAGGTCTTGAGCAAACACCTTATTGGAAAGATTTCTTTGATGCCTATCCACCTGTACGTGAATGGCTGTATGCGCAAGAACCTGACATCGCCGTCATTTTTTATAATGATCACGGATTAGAGTTTTTTCATGATCGCAAACCGACTTTTGCTATTGGCGCTGCAGCTCAGTATGAGAATGCCGACGAAGGTTGGGGGATTGCTGAAATTCCACCAGTAACTGGGGAAACTGAGTTGTCTTGGCATATCGTTAATCAATTGATAGAGGACGAGTTTGATATAACCGTTTGCCAAGAAATGAAAGTGGACCATGGACTGACAGTGCCTCTTACGCTCATGTGGCCAGGTCATAAATACGGTCATATTAAAGTGATTCCAATTGCGATCAACTGTGAACGTCATCCTATGCCGAAACCCAGTCGTTGTTTTGATTTTGGCAAGGCGATTGGTGACGCTATTCGTTCTTACTCTGGTAATCAGAAAGTTGTGATATTTGGAACCGGTGGTTTATCTCATCAGCTAGATGGACAGCGCGCGGGCTTCATTAATAAACCATTTGATTTATATTGCATGGATAAAATCGTGAATGAACCGGAAGCGCTTACCAAATTCACTAATTTTGACTTGGTAGAACAAGCAGGCTCTCAAGGTGTTGAGTTGAATATGTGGTTAGCGATGCGTGGCGCTTTGCAGGGAACGTTAACCGAGCTGCATCGTAGTTATCATTTGCCGATTTCCAATACGGGTGCTGGGTTGCAGTTATTGGCGACAAGCGACGCTGTCTAGGTCTAGCAATGCTGATATAATTTTTTCATTCAAAATACATGTCAAATTGTCATACAACAAAACGCGAGTTTTGGTATACGCTTCTTCTATCTTTGATAAAAGAAGCGTTTTTGTATCAGTGACCTTTGCTGCTGACGCAAGACTGAACAGGGGTATTCACTCAAGAAAGCCTTTTTAATAGAGTATTGACACTGTGTTAGCTGCAGCGCTTTTTATCTTCTAATTCTCAATTATTAACGTTATGACATTCTTTTTTGGAATACGTTGGAGGCAATTACAATGTTACATATAGGTCTAATTGGTCAGGCTATTGCCGCTTCTCGATCTCCTTCTTTACACATGATGTTGGGTGAACTAAAGCAATTGCCAGTGGATTATCAGTTGCAAGTGCCAGAAGATGATACGGCGGAATCCTTTAACACCAAGCTTGCTGAAATTCGTGCCTTAGGTTTTGTCGGCACTAATGTTACTTTTCCTTATAAACAAATCGCCATCGACAGCGCAGACGAAGTAAACGACGCGGTGAAGAAAGTCGGTGCGAGTAATACTTTGTTGCTAAAAGACGGCAAAGTGTGTGCTTTTAATACCGATTACACTGGTTTTATTCGCGGTTATAAAGGTCGAGTCGGGGATTTACCAGCAGGTAAAGTGCTGATGATAGGTGCTGGTGGTGTGGGTCGAGCAATTGGTTTTGCCTTGTTTGAAGTGGGGGCGACAGAAGTATTGGTCACCGATTTGAGCGAACGTAGTGCACAATCTTTGGTTGATGCTATTAATGAAGCTGGCTACAAGGCGCGTGTTGTTGCCAAAGAAGACATTGCAGAAGCAGCCGCAGAAGTAGATGGATTGGTAAACTGTACACCTGTTGGCCATTTGAAAAGTCCAGGCATGCCATTGGCTGCGGAGCTGATTCAAGGACAAAAATGGGCATTTGATGCGGTTTACACCCCAATGGATACTGAATTCTTAGTGGAAGCGAATAAAAAAGGTCTGCAAATTGTGTCAGGCTTTGATTTGTTCTTTTATCAAGGCATCGATGCCTTCGAAATTTTCACGGGTCAGGAAATAACGGATGTGAAACCTGTTTGGGACCAGTTCCGTGAAAAATACAATGTCGTCAGTTCGTTGATCTAGAGATTGTTGGTAACTAAATAAATTCATAGGATAAATAATGGAAAGAAGACGCTAAATGGCGTCTTTTTGTCATTTATTCTATGGGGCTCAGCAACTAAGATATCTTTGCTCATGATATAGTGCATAGGTCTTACAAAAAAAATAAAAGGCCTTTAGAATTTTTTATGATTAACTCCGATGACCGTAAATTGGTTGGGCAATCCGTCTATGAACAACTGCGTTCAGATATTGTGACAGGAAAGCTTTCACCCGGTGAAAAGCTTAAATTAAACGCTCTGCGAATCCGTTACAGTGCCAGTGTGAATACCTTGCGTGAAACCTTGATGCGCTTAGTATCAGACGGTTTTGTGATGTTTGTTGATCAAAAAGGCTTTTCGGTAAAACCTGTTTCTACCGCAGATTTGCGTGAATTATTAGAGCTTCGACAGATGTTAGAGTTGTCGGCCGTGCGTAAATCAATGGAAAATAAAGCGGGTCAAATGGAGTGGAAGTCAGCTTTGATAAGTGCGCATTTTCGCTTGAATTGTGTTGAAAAGCTGATGATGGAAGATGAAAGCAGTCATGTTCAGGCGTGGGAAAAAGCAGATCGAGATTTTCACGTTACCATGGTGTCTCATTGTGGTTCTCAGCAGCTTATTCGCTATCATGCTTCGGTGATTGAACTTTACATGCGTTATCAGGTATTGGCGTTGCACCGTCGGCCATTTCGCGGACAGGCCTCCGTAGAAGAGCACCAAAAATTGCTTAAACACCTTCTTGATGATGAAACCGAGTTTGTATTGGCCATTTTGGACTCGCATATTCAAAAAGGCTTGTTTTTACCGGACGCTGAGAAAATACCATTAAAAGTAAAATCTAAAGCCATCGCCTAATACTCATCCTTCGTAAGGATATTTTAACTAATGAAAAATACAGAGACTCAAAGTCAATCTAATGTATGTAACAACGAGGAAATGATGACATGGAAGCCGTAATTAGCATCATAGCCCCGATCTTTTTTCTGATCCTAATTGGCTTTCTCAGCATTCGATACTCTTTCCTTCCCCAAGCGGCGATACCTGGGTTAAGCCGTTTTGTTTTATACCTAGCTTTGCCAGCTTTGATTTTTATAAAGCTTTCCAGCATGGAGTTAAAAGAAGTCCTACATTTTGACTATCTTGCCGTGTACGCCGCGAGTGGTTTAGCCACCTTTTTTATTACTGTGTTACTGAGCTGGCGATTACTTAAAAGTGGTTTGGTAGATGCCGGCGTGAGAGGCGTTGGGGCGACCATGTCAAACAGCGCTTTTATTGGCTTTCCTGTCTTATTACAGTTTTTTGATTACCCTTTGACGCAGGCCTTTGTGATGTCATTGATGGTCGAAAATATCATTTTATTGCCAGTTTGCTTAATTTTTATCGAAACTGTGTTGGGTAAGAGCGAGAGTAACGGGAAAAGCCTATTTATGGTTGTCCTGAAGCGTATCTCAACGAATCCGTTATTAATTGCCTTGGTCGCAGGGCTAGTATTTTCTGTGTTTGAGTTGAGCTTGCCGAGCTTTATAGGCAAAGGCTTTAATTTACTGGCAGCAGCGGCCTCATCAGTGGCCTTGATTGTTATTGGCGGGTCTTTGGTGGGTGTGACGATTAAAGGTCAATGGGCTCCCATATTGCTGGTGGCGATTGGCAAACTGGTCTTATTTCCGGTGATTGTCACCTTGCTCTTGTTACTTACACCCACCATGCCAAACGAATTAAAAATTGCAGTGGTTATTTTTGCCTCGGTATCTATGTTCAGTTCTTATCCAATTGTATGTGGGGAATATGGATCGCGCAGTTTTTGTGCTAGTACTTTGCTAATTACTACCGTGTTGTCATTTTTTACCTTGAGCGTCTTACTCCGCTTTTTTGTATGAAAATATAGCAATGCGATTGATTGAATATTTACGCTGATTTATAGGAGAAATTATTATGTCTACCATCATGGTATTGAACGGCCCAAATTTAAATTTATTGGGTATTCGTGAGCCAGCAACTTATGGTTATGAGACTCTAGCAGATGTGGAAGTTATGTGCCGCGAAGCGGCATTGTCATTAGGCCATGAGGTGGAATGCCATCAATCTAACCATGAAGGTGTATTGATTGATCTAATTCATGAAGCAGGTCGCCGTATTAAAGCGGGCGAAGTATTGGGCGTAGTATTCAATCCAGGTGCTTATACTCACACATCTGTTGCTCTTCACGATGCAATAAAAGGCGCTGATGTACCGGTGATTGAAGTTCACATCTCTAACGTACACGCTCGTGAAGCTTTCCGTCATCATTCTTACATATCGCCTGCTGCAGCAGGAATTGTTGTTGGTATGGGCGTACAAGGGTATGTATTGGGCATTCAGGGCTTAGTGCATAAGCTCAAAGCTTAAGACTAAAAAAATAGCGACGGCTAATATAAAAATACCGAATGATGCTTCTTATTTTGAAGAGATCATTCGGTATTTTTTTGAGCTTAATTATGACGTTAAACGCTTAGCTTTTGGACGATTTAGTTTTTCTCCAACGAGTCCATAAAGGGGTATGTGAGATAAAAATAAAGACAATTGTTGCCAGTAGTACACAAGACAGTGGACTAGTGAAAGCTTCACCAAAAAAGCCTGCAATGCTGCCTTGTTCAGACAGAATGGCTCGTCGCCAGTTCTCGTCAATCAGTCGAGATAAAATCACCCCAAGAATAACTGGGCCAACCTGATAACCGTACTGTTTCATAAAGTAACCGATTACGCCGAACCCAAGCATCCACCAAACGTCCGTGATTGCATTGTTGATAGAGTAAGCGCCCACAATAGACAGCAAGAATATAATAGGGATTAAGACCCCTTTTGGGCATTCAACTAGCTTAGCGAATAAGCGAATACCAGTTAAACCGAAAATCAATATGAAGATATTGGCGAGGGTTAAGTTACCCACAGTAAACCAAAAAATTTCGGGCTGTTCTATCATCAGCAATGGGCCAGGGTTTAAGCCGTGGATAAACAAAGCGCCAATGAATACCGCGGTTACAGCGTCCCCAGGAATACCTAAGGTCAGCATCGGAATATAAGCTCCACCTACAGCGGCATTATTTGCAGACTCCGGCGCAACTAATCCTTCTTTTGCTCCTTTGCCAAATTCAACTTCTGGGTTTTTAGTCGTACGTTTAGCATAGTCATAGGCCATTAATGCGGCAATATCGCCACCAGTACCTGGTAATGCCCCGACAATTACGCCAACCGAAGAGGATTGTAAGCTTAAAGGTAAGTAGCGTTTTACATCTTTCCATTTAGGGATGATGCGATTGATGACTTGTTTGACGCTGGCTTTATGCATGAAATGTAGCTGTGTTAAGGCTTCGGAAATACCAAAAAGTCCAATCATAACCGCAACTGGATTAATGCCATTCCAGAGTTCAACGACACCAAATGTAAAACGCTCTTCTGCTGTCAGGGGGTCAAGTCCTACCGTACCAATTAACACGCCAAACGATCCAGCTAACACACCTTTTGCAAGACTATTACCAGATAAAGAACCGACCAGCATGATGCCTAGAACACCTAGCAGCATATAATCTCTTGGCTGAAAGCTGATGGCAAAATCGCTAACAAATGGTGCTGCGACAGCTAATACGAAAATGCCAACGAAGCCTCCGATAACAGACATTACTGTTGATAAGCCAATGGCTTCACCCGCTAAGCCTTTTTGTGCGAGAGGATAACCATCAAGCGCCGTAGCAATGGCGGAAGGAGCCCCAGGAATATTTAGCAATATGGCGGTTCGAGAGCCACCATAAACGCCACCCATATATACCCCAACCATCAAACATAAAGCATTATTTACCTCCCACGAAAAGGTAAATGAGATGAGAATAGAGACTGCCATGGTGACTGATAAGCCTGGTATAGCACCTACATAAATCCCTAAAAATGTACCAAGCGCGGTAAGCGCAAGGAGTTGAGGGGAAATCCAAGAAATAGCAAAAAACGAAAGAGCTTCCATTGTATTTTCCTAAAAATTTGCACTAAACCAATGAGATATGACCGCCATAATTTCGCGTTCAGGAATAATGCCTTCAGGCAAAATAACTTTAAAAATAAGTCGGAATACGCAATACACAAAGGCCAAAGAAACAAGGGTTAATCCAAGGCTGACTACCCATCCTTTACGATGTAAAAATGTCATCGCAATAAATAAGAAAATAGCGGCAGATAGAATGAAGCCAATCGGCTCTAACATAACTGCGAACATCAAAATTAACGCCATAACTACGCCGATAACCGGAGGGAATATATGCCGAATAAAACGTACGTGTGGTTCTAGTGGAAGGCGTATCGTTTTAATAAGCACCAAGCAGGCACTTATTACCATTATGCTCGTAGCGGCAAGAGGCAGTGCTCCTGATGAGCTTAATGAAGAAAACTGTGCAATGGCGTATGCCTGCCAAAACAGAAACAAACTGGCGATTAAAACGAGCAGATTGAACAGAAGTTCACCTGGTCGACGGCTAGTGGGGTGATTCATCACGACTCTCCGACAATGCTGAAAAAAAACGGCGGGGAAGGACGCTCCCCGCTAAGAGCGAAGCAATGGAAATTAGCTTCTTGGGTGATTCAAATTAATGTATCAAAATTCAGTAAATAGCCTTATTAAGGTTAAGGACGCGGAATATTGAACTCTTCTGGTGATCGCTTAGAAAAACCTGCTTCATGAACTAACCAAGAAGAAGTAGAGCGATAGCCACTTAAAAAGTAATTGGCTTCTTCTCCTGAAATATTCAGAATCGTAAAGCCACGTTTTTGCATTAAATCAATAAAATCGGGGTGAAAAGCAGCCTGTTGGAATGCGCCTTGAAGCTTCTTGACGACATCATCGGGAGTTCCTTGTTTTACAAATATTCCAAAGAATGGCCCCCAAGGTAGGTAGCTTTTTAAACCTGGGAAAGTGTCAGTGATAGGTGCTACACCTGGCAAAAGTTTATTGGCCTCTTTATCTACAAGGCCGATTACTTTCATACGACCAGCTTTAATCTGTTCAATAGTTGCGCCTAACACCGCTGGCATTACATCAATTGCGCCGCCTTGTAATGCGGTTAATGCTGGACCATCGCCATTGTAAGGGATGCTGGTGTAGTCCAATGAAATTTGTGATTGCAGCATTGCCATTATAATTGAGGTTAAACCACCATTACCCGTTGAACCAATTTTCAATTCACCGGGATGAGCTTTTACGAAATCAGTAAATTCTTGCATGTTGTTGTAAGGCGCATCATTTCTTGCAACAAAAACTGGCGTACCGCGAGCTAATATATTGATGGTGATCATGTCGTTATAATCCATGTCACCTAAGCCTAATACCTTATACATTTGTGGGTTTTCCGCTCCCATCAATAAGGTATAGCCATCATCATCTTTACTGTTGACGTATTTCATTGCGATGGCACCAACGCCACCTGTTTTATTGGTTAAGACAATGTCGACACCGAGAGCCTTTTCAGCATGAGGTGAGATGGAACGCATTACGGTATCAGTTGAGCCGCCAGCTCCCCATTGGATAATGCCTTGGATATCCTTTTCAGGAAAAGCAGCTAATGCTGTTGTGGATAATGTTAGTGCGGTTAATGCGCCAATTATTGTTTTTTTCATCATAACCTCCAGAGAATTATGCCCAGTTGGGCGTAATGCGCAAAAGGGAAAGCCTTTTGCGCTATTTGTGTGTTTTTAGTTATTGATTGGGTGATCTCGCAGCATGAAGTCCACTAAAATTTCAGCTTCCGCATTGAACATGCCTGCTCCAACCATCGTGTTACAGCCGAGGCTTCTTGCATGCTCGACCATAGGAGACACTTCTGGTTTGGTGATAGCGTCTGCAACAAATTGCTTGCTATTAAGTTTGCTAACATCTACAGGATATGGGTCGCCTGCGCGCATACCGACTGGTGTAACGTTGGCAATAAAATCAAAGCCTGTTGGATCTTGATCTCCCACTCCTGCACGGTTTGGAAAACGTTCATTTAAGCGTTTGATAAGTGAATTTAATCTATCTTGGTCGAGGTCATAAATGGCTAGGTATTCTGCCTCTCGTTGTAGAATCTCAAATGCTACCGCGGACCCAGCTCCTCCTGCGCCGATTAGTAGGGCTCGCTTACCTTTAACATCAAAACCTTCCTTTTTGACGCCATCTAAATAGCCAATACCATCAACATTGTCGCCATATAATTGGCCATTACTTTGTTTACGGATGATGTTGACAGAACCAACAAATTTGGCGCGTTCAGAGACTAGGTCACATGCGTCTAGGGCTGGGATTTTGTGTGGAATAGTAATAACAATGCCATGAACGTTTTGTGTTTTGCGTAAGGACTGCATAACGTCTATAAAGTGTTCCGGTGCTACATGCATAGGCGGAACTATGCCGTTCTCTTCTCGACGTTGCAGGATTTGCGTTAGAAATTGAGGTGAACGTACTTGGGCAATAGGGTCGCCTAGGATAGGGAAAATACGAGTTTCACCGGTAATAATAGTCATCGATCTACACTCCTGAATTAGTGTGTTTCACATGTCGCTTTTGTTTGCGACATCGTGTTTTTTTGATTGGTATTTAAAGGGTTAATCGCGTGCTGTATTGCTTTGTATGCAAACACAATAGCGGGTCCAATAGTGATACCTGGACCTGGATAGGTTCCGCCCATAATCGAATGCAAGTCATTACCGCAGGCATAAAGTCCGTCAATCGGTTCGTTATTGATGGTTATTAATTGTGCGTGCTTATTACCGACTAAGCCTTGTGCGGCGCCGATGTCGGCAGGTTGAAGTTTCACCGCGTAATAGGGCGGCTGATCAAGTGCACCTATGGTTGGATTTGGCTTTTGGTTTGGATCACCATTGGCTTTTTGGTAAGCCGTACTGCCGCGTCCAAATAAGGTGTCTTCACCCGTCTTAGCTGCGCTATTAATACTGGCAATACTGCTAGATAGTAGGGTCTCATCAATTTGTAATTGCTGAGCCAGTTCGCTAATACTTTTGCCTGTTTTTAAGTAGCCATCTTGTAAATAAGGTGCTGGATTGTCGCCACCCAAGCGCACCATACCTAATCCATATTTGGCGAGCCCTTTTGCATCGGTGATGATCCACGCGTGTTTTGTATTTTTTCCGCCTTCTAACATGGCTTTCCCAAATTCATGGTAAGAGACCGTTTCATTTACAAAGCGTTGGCCATTGCTATCGACACATAAAGTGCCTGGTTTTGAACGGTCGAAAACAAAATGTGGAAAGACGGCTTTCGTACCGTTTTTGCGTTGTCGGGTAGAAACGGGCGCCCAAAATGCTGCTTGGTCATGCCCTTGTCCATAATGAGCGCCTAATAATTCGACTTGGTGGTGTAAATTGCTGCTGTGTCCTTCGGCAGATGGGGAATCTGCCGGTAGTTGTTTTGGTAACAACTTAGCGCGTTTTTCAGGATTTCGAGCGAAACCGCCAGAAGCCAAAATAATGGCTTTGTTCGCAATCAAATGGCGAACTTCACCATTTTGGCTAAGCGTTAATCTACTTACTTTTCCTGCTGTGTTTCTATTAATAGCAAGGGTTTCAGTGTCTACGAGTAAGTCTATGTTGCGGTCGAGCAAGGATTGCAGCATTCGAGCTACTAAGGCATGCCCCATCACGCTACGACGAGTACGACCATACAAGGCCCTATCGATAGCATATTGGGTGACGATTCTAGCGGTATACAAAAATGACGTAGAAGATTTAAAGCGAGCCAATAAGTGTCCAATATCTTCACGATTTACCATCATGCCACCCAATACCGTAAATTCTGGAATGGGATGACGCAGCAAATTTAAGGCCGCCCCTAAATGTTTGGCTACATAAGGGAGTGGTTCTAAAGCTCGCCCATTTAAAGAGGCATCTGGAAGATCGGCCAAATAGTCAGGATGATAAGCGCAAGCTCTAAATTTTACTTCTGTGTTATCAACTAAGGTGTGAATGGCTTCAGCCCCAGACTCTAAAAAAGCCTCTCGCAGCGAACGTTCACTTCGATCACCCACAGCATGATCAAGAAAGTTCATCACCTTCTCTTTGGTGTCATTCATTGGCGTGTCTTTGAGATATCGCGTCATTGGAACCCAAGTGGTACCACCAGATAATGCAGTAGTTCCTCCCACATAATGGGTACGCTCAATCAGTAACACTTTTTGACCTTCAATTGCGCCAAAGAGCGCTGCTGCCATGCCTCCCGCGCCAGCACCTAATACGATGATGTCGTATTGAGTCTGGTCTAAGCATTGTTTTAAACCTTTGTATGGGTCTAGTTGGCTCATCACTTATTACCTGTCTATTTACTCTTAAAAAGAGTTTGTTTTTGTCTTTATGTTTTATACTATTTCATAAAGCTGAAACTGTTTCAATAATTAAAATAGTTTCCATTGTGGTTTTTTTTTGCTAGTGTGAATACAATCACTTCCAAGCAGTGTCTAAAAAGACACATAAACAAACTTGGGAGACAGTGATATGAGCAGTGCATTAGCAAAAGCGCTCTCTGTAATGGAGTTTTTGGCTTACCAACCTATCGGTAGTGCCGTGAGCGATATTGCCAAATCGTTAGATATGCCAATCAGTGGCGTGCATCGATTGCTAAAAGAATTAGAAGGTTTGGGTTATGTGCGGCAAGTCCGAGGCATGGGGGACTATGAGTTAACCATCAAGTTGGCTTCGCTTGGTTTAGCGTTTCTTGGGCAGACAGGCATTGGCAATATTAGCCAGCCTATTTTAGATGAACTAGCTCAGCAGACTCGTGAACTAGTGCGTTTGTCCCTAGCTGACAATGGTGATTTGGTTTGGGTTGGCGTATCGCAAGGTTCAACATCTGCATTGCGCTATCAGCCAGGGCAAGACCAAGGCAAGGTGGTTCATCTCGCTTCTTCGGCTGGTGGACAAGCTTGGTTAGCGGGCATGAGCGATGAAGAAGCTATCTCTTTGGTCATGCGCCAAGGCTTAGTCAAAGATAATGCGCCGGGTGTTTCCGCGCCAGTTACGGTGGCGGATCTATTGTCGGTATTAAAAACGGTACGTGAGCGCGGTTATGCCGTGAATCATGACAGTTATTTAGATGGCATGGCTGCTATTGCCATGGTGGTGCGTAATCCGGATAGCGGAGAACCCATCGGAGCAGTCAGTGTTGCCGGGCCATCGGTAAGAGTTACGCCTGAAGTAATGGATACTTATGTAGAGCCATTGCGGCGGGCAGCAATAGCGCTAGGAGACGCGAGCAGAGCCTCGTTGTATTTCTCCAAGCGGGAGTAAATAACAACGATAGACAGGGCCCTAGAATGGCAAGAAAGTTCCCAATAACAACACCTCTTTCAAATCAATATGATGTCATTGTAGTTGGCTCTGGAGGCGGCGGGTTAAGTACCGCTGTACGTGCAGCTCACTTAGGGCTTTCGGTTTTATTATTAGAAAAAACTGATGCTCTGGGTGGAACAAGCGCTTGGTCTGGTGGCTGGTTGTGGATTCCACGTAATCCACTTGCCATAAGAGCAGGTATTCATGAAGACGCAGAAGAACCTCGACGTTATATTTGCAGTGAAATGCAAACTGATAGCCTCGATCCTCGTTTGGACGCATTTTTAGAAAGCGGACCAGAAATGGTCGATTTCTTTGAAACTCAAACAGCCCTTAATTTTGTTGATGGCAATGCTATTCCTGATTTCCATGAATTAGACGGTCATGCTCTTGGTGGTCGTTCTGTTGCCGCAGCACCTTTTGACGGTCGTCAGCTAGGTAAATGGAAACATCATGTTCGTCCACCTTTGTCGGTAATTTCACTCTGGGGAATGGGGATTGCTAGTGGTGCGGATATGCGCCACTTTTTTAACGCTACTCGCCGTTTATCTTCCATGATGTACGTTACCAAACGATTAACTCGCCACGCCTTGGACTTGGTGAGATTTGGTCGCAGCACCCAATTAGTAAATGGTAACGCTTTGGTAGGTGCATTATTGAAAAGTGCGTTGGATTTAAACGTTAGGGTGCAAACCAATGCGTCTGTTTCCACGCTTATTAAAGATGATCAAGGTCGTGTTACCGGTGTCGAAGTGATCATCAACGACCAGCTACACAGTATTTCTGCAAGCAAGGGTGTGGTGATGGCTACGGGTGGTTTCCCTCATGACACAAAACGCCAGGCTGAACAATTTAAAGGTAATACTGGGTTTGGTCACTATTCTGCCGCCCCTAAAAGCAATACAGGTGATGGGATTAATATGGCGGAGTCCATCGGCGCCAAAATATGTGATGATCTAGCAAACGCTGGCGCTTGGAGTCCTGTTTCTTTAGTGCCAAATGGCAAAGAGCAAATTCATTTTCCACATCTAATCGAGCGTGCCAACCCCGGCATTATTGCCGTGCTACCAAATGGAAAGCGTTTCACCAGTGAAGCGAATTCTTATCATGATTTTATGCGCGCTTTGTTTGATGCAAGTCCAGCAGATAGCCAGCCTTATTGCTGGTTGTTAGCAGATCATAAAGCTCAACGACGTTGGGGGCTGGGTTGGTCAAAACCTTTTCCATTTCCAACATCTTACTTTGAGCGTACAGGCTATCTAATAAAAGGGAAAAGTCTTGCCGATCTTGCTCTTAAATTAGGCGCTCCCGTAGATGCTTTGACCGAAACTGTAGCGCGTTTTAATTGCGACGCTAAGATCGGTTTTGACAGTGAATTTCAGCGTGGAGAATCGCCTTATAACCATATTCAAGGTGATCCAGAACAAACGCCTAATCCTTCTTTAGCAGCATTAGAGCAGGGGCCTTTTTATGCGGTGAAGATTGTACCGGGGAGTTTGGGCACATTCTCTGGTGTGAAGACTAATGAGCATGGGCAAGTGTTACGTCCCGATCAGTCTGTAATTTCAGGCTTATATGCTGTTGGTAATGATATGTCGAGCATCTTTGGTGGCCACTATCCAAGTGGCGGCATTACTTTAGGTCCAGCCATGACATTTGGTTATCGAGCCGCCAACCATTTAGCAGAGTGATGTCTCTGCACTTTTGAAAAATCTTTTAAAACAACTCTTAAAAAGGAAAAAAATCATGAAGTATTATGATATTGCGACACTGAAAACCGTTATTTTTGGTGCTGGTAAAGCTGCGGCAGGCATTCAGGCATTTTTGGAAGCGCCGGAAGCTAAGGGTAAATTATTAGGTGCTTGGTTTGCTGATGTTGGTCACTTAAATGAAGTTTATATTCTTCGTGGCTATGAAACCGAGCAAGATTTAATTGAAGAGCGTAAGCGTATTCGTCTTTCAAATGATCCGTTCAATTGCGGCGACTTATTGGTTGATTTACATATGGATAGCTATATTCCTTTGGACTTTATGCCTCCAGTTGAGCCAGGTGAGTTTGGTCCTGTTTATGAAATTCGCACCTATCATACTAAATTGAACGGCTTGGCTCCGACGATTGAAAAATGGCGTGAAGCTGTGCCACCTCGTACAGAGTATTCTGCGTTAACAATAGCTATGTATTCGCTAGATGGCGGTCCTCGCTTTACTCAAATTTGGCCTTATAAATCAGCTAACGAACGTGCTGAAATACGTGCAAAAACCGTTGCTGAAGGTGTTTGGCCGCCAAAAGGTGGCCCTGATTGGTTAACGCCAGACATGACATCAACTTTGGCAATGCCGATGGCATTCTCTCCTCTTAAATAAGGTACTTGCCATGGCTTATTCGTTTTCTCTTGCTTTCCTAACCTTGTTTGATGTTTCGCCAAGTGAAGCGGTCGAGATCGCTGCTAAAACGGGTTTTTCCCATGTCGGTTTCCGTCTTCTGCCTTCCGCATCGGAGGGGCTTTATCCTCTGATGATGGATGATAAAGTGTTTAAAGAAACGCGAGCAGCCATGCAAGACACAGGGATCAAATTAGCTGATATTGAAATTGTACGTCTTGGAGAGGCTTTTCGCGTGGAAGATACTTTTCGTTTCTTGGAGCGAGGGGCTGTTTTAGGGGCGAAAAATGTACTGGTAGCGGGCGATGATGCTGATGAGGCACGTTTGATTGAGAACTATGGTGAATTCTGTGAAGCTGCTCATCATTATGGTATGACGGCAGACTTGGAGTTTATGCCATGGACCAAAGTGCCTAATATTGCATCGGCATTACGGGTCGTTGACGGTGCGAATCAATCAAATGGTGGCGTACTCATTGATGCATTGCATTATCATCGAGCGGGCATGAAGCCGCAGGATGTAAAAACGATTGATCCTAAGTGGCTTCATTACGTTCAGTTTTGTGATGCGATGGCTGAGTTTGATCCAACTACAGAAGGTTTGATTCATATCGCTCGTCAAGCACGCCTAAACCCGGGTGAAGGTGAAATTGATTTGGTATCGCTTCTACAAGCAATACCAGACGAAATGGTGTTGAGTATCGAAGTGCCAAACTTCGATTACGCTAAAAAGCAATCACCTACCGAACGCGCAAGTCGAGCGTTGGATGGAATGAAAAGTATTATTGAAAAAGCACAATCATAATATTTTTTTATATGTAACAGCCCAAAAAAACGAACAGTCTCACTGTGAGTTTTTTGGGGCTCTGTTCAGTCTGAAGAAACGGGTAGCGCATGAGGGCCACTTTGTAAGGACTCAATTAAATACTCAACACATAACTTTAGTGTTGCTGAATAGGTGAGACGTGATGGTGTCACTGCCCAAATATCGGTTTGTTGAGTGTAATCCGGTAAGATGCGTACCAGTTTTCCTTTGGCTAATTTATCGTGAATATCCCAGTCAGATAGCATCGCAATGCCTAAACCTTGTTCAGCCCACTCGTGGATCACGTCAGCGTGGTTAGATCCCATACCGCCAGTAATACGAACGGCAGATTCCTCTTTATTGTTCTGCAAACGCCATACACCTAGCATTTGATCTCTTTGTCGGAATAATAAGCAATCGTGCAAAGCCAAGTCATCTAATGTCTTAGGTGTTCCTTTACGTTCTAAATAAGCTTTAGAAGCACAGAGCATTCGTTGGCTTTTTACTACTTTATGACTGATTAAGTGTGGTTCGGTTACATCTCCTGCACGAATGTCGATGTCATAGCCTTCATTGAGCATATCGACACGACGGTCGACCAACTCTAACCAAATATCGAGCTCTGGATATTCTTTCGCTAGCTTCGATAAGATTGGTGCAATGTAGTTTCTTCCTAAGCGTAAACTGGTGCTGATGCGAAGTTTTCCTGAAGGGCGAATGCGTGCGCTTGATACGTCTTGCTGTAGGCGAGTGGCGGCATCTAATACTTGTAATGCGCGCGTGTGTGCCAAGATACCTTCACTGGTGATTTGCACAGAACGAGTGGTGCGGCGAAACAGCAGCACGCCAAGTGACTTCTCTAGATCAGCGATGCGCTTACTAACAGAGGCTTGTGCCATGCCAAGCTCTTCCGACGCTCCAACAAAGCTACCAGTTTTTACGACCGCACAGAGGACATTTAGGTCTGTTAAGTTCCATTTATTATTCGTCATATCTTAATAGTGAATTAGTTTTTTGGTTAATTATTTGTGAAAAGCGATTTATTACTATCATAGAAGGACAAATAGAAAAGGCAAGATTTCTGCCCTGATTAATAATAAAGATAATAAGAGGATAAAAAATGGAGCAGTTAAATATTACTGTAGTTGGCGCTGGATTGATTGGTTTGTCACACCTAGAACGCATTTACCAACATCCAGAATGCCGAATCGGTGCCATTGTAGACCCTTCAGAGAATGCAAAGGCAATAGCAGAGCAATACAAGGTCCCTCTATTCACTACGTTAGCGCAACTATTTGAAAGTGCTCAGCCTGATGGCATTATTCTGGCGACGCCAAATCAATTACATGTTGAACAAGCTTTGGAATGTATTAAACATAACGTTCCAGTGTTGATTGAAAAGCCAGTTTCTCAATCTATTGAAGAAGGCAAAGTGCTATTAGATGAAGTAAATAAAACAGGTAATAAGGTACTAGTGGGTCATCATCGTGCATATAGTAGCATCATGGAAAAAGCCCGAAATTTAATTAAATCAGGCGTTATTGGCCGTCCTGTTGCCGTGATGGGCAGTGCGCTATTTTATAAACCAGATAGCTATTTTTTGGAGGGTATGTGGCGTACGCAAAAAGGCGGTGGGCCAATATTGCTAAATTTGATTCATGAAATTGGTAATTTACGCTACTTATTAGGTGAGGTTTACGCAGTCCAAGCTATGAGTTCGAACACAGTGCGTGGTCATGAAGTGGAAGACACAAGTGCCATTACTTTACAGTTTGAAAATGGGGTATTAGGGACCTTTTTACTGTCTGATACAGCGGCGAGTTCCAGAAGTTGGGAACAGACCTCACAAGAAAATAAAGCCTATTCCAGCTATGAGGATGAAGATTGTTATCATATTGCTGGAACGGAAGGTTCGCTGTCTATTCCTACTATGCGTATTAAACGCTACCTTAAAACTGAAGACAGATCTTGGTGGAAACCGTTTGATTGTTCCGTAGAAACTTCACAACGAGATGATCCATTAGTTGGGCAGATAGATCATTTTTGTCGAGTAATTCGTGGCGAAACTGAACCGCGCGTTAGTGTTCAAGATGGCTTACAGAATCTCATGGTGGTGGATTGTATTGTTAAAGCAGCTCAAACTGGGGCTAGGGTGCAGGTTGCTAAAATCGAATAAACTAAACGTCTAATAGACAGACAAGGCATTAACTCACTCCCATTAATGACAAAATAACAGCGAGTGTAACGAATGACACTAATGTGGTGACCAATAAAATACTTGCACAAAGAGAGCGGAAACCATATTGGCTACCAATAATTGGATAAATACTCATCATAGGAACTGCCGCAATCAAGATGCCGCCGAGCAAAAGGTTGCGGTCCATTTCCGGCATAAAGAGCGCCACGACAGCAATCATCAACGGATGTAGTACTAGTTTTCCTGTGGTGACAAAACAAATGTCTTTGGCATTGCCTGTTAGGCTGGTTCCGACTAATGAACCTCCAAGCACAATGAGTGCGAGAGTCGCGGATGCGCCGGATAACATGACTAATACTCGATCAATTACTGCAGGCAGTTCTAGGTGAAAAGTCGATGCTAATACCCCGCCAGTGACGGCTAGAATTAACGGATTTTTGATCAACCTTTTTACCACAGTATAGAACATGTAGGTGGGTTTAAGACCTTGGCCTCTGGATGAGCTGATTTCTAAAATCACAAAAGTGATGGGTAGAACCAAAATGTTCTCAATGATTAACGACATGGCAAACGCCGCTGTTGGGGGATTGCTGAATGCCAGCAACATCACAGGATAGGCAAAGAACGCAGAGTTTGAATTTGCCATCCCCACGCCTTTTAATGTGCTCTCGATTAAAGAACGGTTCATTATTTTTAAGCTGATTAATACGCCGATTAGCATGGTTAATAAGGAGCCGATGGCGTAAGTGGCGAGATAGGTTGGAACAATGACCTCATCAAACTCCATTCTGGCCAAGGTACTAAAAATCAACGCAGGAAGCGTGAAATACATGACGATTTTTGCCATGCCCGCAATGGTGTCACCAGGAACCAATTTAACGCGAACCGCAAAGTACCCCAACATTATCATGATAAAAATCGGGGTTGTGATCGCAATAATGGTCAGCATCTATGGTTCCTGTATGGGCGGTTTAAATTGCGGGTTCATCTTTATGATGATCAATTGGTTTGTAATAGCTGTCTAAGGTTTGTGCAGTATCTCGAATCGCATTCATAAAGAGTTTAAGCGCCATAGAGGGAACAGAGTCCGCTCGTGTTGTTAAGCCAACTGCGCCTAATGTTTCTTTTGTGTCGATAGGCAATTCATCCAGTTCACCATCAGAAATTTCGCGGGCTACTACTCCACGCGAAATGATCCACACCGCATCGTTATTACGAATAAACTCCTTACCAAATGAGTCTGATACAGTATCGATTCTATCGGTCAGAGTACTAACGCCTTGGGACAATAAAAAACGGTCTACATAGGGCGCGGTAATAGAACCTTTTGGTGGATAAAGTACAGTGTAATTGGCAATATCGCTGATCTGGAAGTTTTCTTTTGTCAGCAATGGGTGGTTTGGGCGAACAGTAAAAGCCACTTGCTCTGAGTACAAATGTTGGAACGACAAGCCCGACATAGCTTCTGGAACGCCTAAGCGTCCAACGACTAAATCCAATTCCCCAACGCGTAACTGACTCATTAATAAAGCATTTTGGCCAGAGACTAAATGCAGGCGTACATCAATTCCGCCAGTACGAAAGCGCTTCACGGATTCTGGCAAAATACTGGTCGCAACAGTAGGCAATACACCAATACTAATACGGCTGATGCCTTTTTGTTGCGCTTG
This sequence comes from Marinomonas sp. ef1, assembly GCF_002806845.1. NCBI lineage: Bacteria > Pseudomonadati > Pseudomonadota > Gammaproteobacteria > Oceanospirillales > Oceanospirillaceae > Marinomonas > Marinomonas sp. ef1. The sequence goes on from NZ_NHTT01000007.1 coordinate 102,853, forward strand.
TGCAACACGTTCGGTGCCTTCTCGTAATGCCGCGACGCTGGTGCTGGCGTGTTCTAGAAACACATTGCCGAATGGAGTAAGTTCAACGCCTTTTTTACTACGCTCCAATAGTCTAACGCCCAGAATGTCTTCTAGTTCTTTGAGTTTTTTCGATACGGCGGGTTGGGTCAGAGCCAGTACATCAGCAGCGCGAACAACGCTGCCTTGGCGAGTGACTTCTAAAAAGCATTGAAGGTGGCGATATTTAATACGGTTTTCTAACATAAAAAGTCTCCCATCGTACTCGCATGGTTTCAGTCGCTGCTAATTGGCTATTAGATAGTCAGCCACTAAGTAAGAAACACTAAGGAATCAGGCTCATTATAAGCGCTAATAAGGGAATGATTTTTCTATATTACACTCCTATATCACGTTTTTGGAAAGGAGCTATGTATTCCTTTTTCGATATATTTTTAGCGCTTTATTTCATTCTTAATATGACTCTCAATATAAAAATCTTGTGCTAGCATCAATATTAGTAAATATAGAAGCAAAAATCAGGTTTGTTTCTCATATATCGTTTTCGTTATGAAATGTAGACAGTCAGGGCGTAAGAATGAAGACAGCACTCGCAACCGTTACCATATCTGGCACGCTGAGAGAAAAATTCGAAGCAGCGGCAAAAGCCGGTTTCCAAGGCGTGGAAATCTTCGAGAATGACTTAACTCAGTTTGATGGTACGCCAAAAGATGTGCGTCGTATGGCGCAAGATCTAGGCTTGGAAATTATTGCTTTGCAACCATTCCGTGATATGGAAGGTATGCCTGAGCCAATGCGCTCGCAAAAGGCAAAGATGCTGCAGCATAAAATCGATGTTGCTCATGAATTGGGTACGAATCGTTTGTTGTTTTGCAGTAACGTGCAGCCTTACTCTTCTGCGGATCGTGACGTTTGCGCGGCGGATTTATTTGCTCTTGCTGAAATAGCCAAAAAAGAAGGCATCATGCTGGGTTATGAAGCCCTAGCTTGGGGTTACCATATTGCCGATTATCATGAAGCATGGGATCTGGTTAAACGTGTTGATCACCCGAACTTGGGTATTATTTTAGATACCTTCCACATGTTTTCCCGTGGTAATACGCTAGATATTCTGCGTGATGAAATTCCGCTAAACAAGATTGCGCTGGTGCAAGTGGCCGATGCGCCAAGTCTACAAATGGACGTGTTGCAATACAGTCGACATTTCCGTTGTTTCCCTGGCCAAGGCGACATGCCAGTGGTCGAGTTTTTACAAGTTTTGAAAGACAAAGGGTTTGATGACTATTTGTCCCATGAAATTTTCAACGACGAATTTCGTTCTTCTTCACCACTAGAAAAAGCCATTGATGGCATGCGTTCATTGATTTGGCTTGATGACCAAACAGTGAGTAAGCGTGAAGAAAAAACCGCCCCTATTGTGGCTCCACAAATTAGCGATGTGGAATTTATTGAATTTGCGATTGAAGGCGAAAGCGGAGAAGCGCTGACCAATACTTTGGCTCAGTTGGGTTTCCATGAAACACATAAACATCGCTCTAAAAACGTTAGCTTGATGCGTCAGGGCAATATTAACCTAATCCTCAACCGCGAGCCGAAAAGCCAAGCCCACGAGCATTTCCAAAAGCACGGAGTATCGGTTTGTGCGATGGCGTTTGCCTCTGAAAACGTCAAAGCTACTTTGTCTCTTGCTGAGCGTTATCGAGTTGAGCGTTTTGATAATCAGGCCGGTCCAGGTGAATTAAATATTCCAGCACTTCGCGGTATTGGCGATAGCTTGGTGTACCTTGTTTCAGCAGACGCCGCAGTACGTTTTTTCGAAGTGGATTTCAAACCAATTCAGGGTATTCAAGGCGAGTCTGGTGTTGGCTTAACGCGATTTGATCACATTGGGCAAACGGTTTCCAATACCAACTTTTTATCAGCGACTTTCTTTTATAAATCGTTGTTTGGTTTCGATATCGATGCCAGCCAAGACTTGCCGGATATTCATGGATTGGTCGTGAGTCGTACGGCGCTAAGCAAAGACAAGCGCGTACGTATTCCATTGAATATGACCAACGCACGTGGCGCGTCGGCACAGCGTTTTATTCAGAAATCAAAAGGCTCTGGTGTGCATCAAATTGCTTTTGCTTGTGATGATATTTTTGCTGCGGCAAAAAACATTGATAGCGAGAAGCAATTACCGATTCCACACAACTATTATCGTGATATTGAAGCGCGCTTTGGTTTGCCTGCAGAGATGATTAAAAAATTACAGTCACACAACATCATGTATGACCAAAATGACGAAGGTGAATTCTTCCATTTCTATACAGAAGAAGTACATGGCGTCTTTTTTGAAGTTGTACAACGAGTTGGTGATTACAGCCGTTATGGCGAAGCGAATGCATTTGTCCGTCTTGCCTCACAGGCGCGCCAAGAGAAAAAATAAATCATTGTCATTGCGGGGAATGATTTATTTTAGGCGTATTCATTTGTGAGGAAATTACGCCGGAGGAAGGAAACTTCCTCCGGTTTTTTTTGCTTTAAAAAATGGAAATACAGCTGTGTCTTTTTGTTATTTGGCGGTTACTTGGAACCGACCAACCAGCGAGTTGAGCTTCAAGGCAGACAATCCAACGCGGGACGAACGTCTTTGTAGTGCAGCAATCGAGCGTTGCATTTGTTCTGTCGCTGCACCCATTTCATGTGCGGTTTTCGCATTTTCTTTGTTGCTTTCGTTGAGCAATAAAATAGCCTCAAACATGGTGTCGACTAAGGCGTATAAAGCACTGTCGCCAGTGTTGGTTTGTTCGTTTGCCATGAGATTTTTATCGACATTTTCTGCGCCTTTTTCCATAAAACTCACCGCACTGCGTGTTTCTTCCTGAATACCTTCTAGCATGGCTTGTATTTCTTCTGCAGCGGCGGCTGTTTTGGACGCTAGACTGCGTACTTCATCGGCCACGACGGAAAATCCACGTCCATGTTCGCCCGCTCTTGCGGCCTCAATAGCGGCGTTTAATGCCAATAAATTAGTTTGGTTGGTGATGTCCGAAATGGTGGTAATGATACCGGCAACTTCATTGGTTTTTTGATCTAGTGACTTTACCGATTCAGCTGTGGCTCGCACTACATCGCGTATTTCTTGTGTGCCTGTTTTGGCGTCTAGCAAGCGAGATTGTGTTTCTGCTGCCACTTGATTCATCGCTTGCTTCAAATCATCCGCGGTTTTCGATGCGTTTTGCACTTCGTCTATTTGTTGCTGAAACACTGTCAGCATGCTTTCAACCGTAGATTCGAGATAGTGCGAGGCTTGGCTTGCTTCTTCATTAGTGCGAACCATAAAGTCATTAGACTTTTTGACGTTGGTGCTGGCAGAGATAACTTGTCCCATAGTGGTATCAAGATTATCTATAAAACTATTCATCCAGCGTCCCATATCGCCGGTTTCGTCGTTGGCAAGATCGTCGTCAAGGCGCTGCTTAAGGTTGCCTTCACCCTCTGCGATGGTTTGAATTACTTCCGTCATTTGGCTCATGCTGCTGCTTATTTTTTTGGTGCTGAGTCTATTAAATAGCAGCCCTGCGACGGTTAAGCTGGCGAAAGCCGCCAAGCTGGTCAAGACAATGGATAAGTTGGTGTAAGCCTGTAATGAAGTGCTGACGATAAGAGGCACGCTGGAAGCCAATAGGTAGCTTTTCATTAATTTTAGATTGATAGAGCGACGACGATTGACTTCTTCCAAATCGCCTTCACACATCATCCCCCAAGTGTCTGGGCTGCCTTTTAACTGAAAGGTAACGCCTTTGCCGATAACAGGAATATGTCGGTAGTCAGAATAACCGGGGTAAGTCACAAAAAGATTCTGGCCGTTCTTGATGGTTTCTCTTACACCGGGATGTAATTCTTTTGTTGCTGGGTCAGTAAAGCGGATTTCAAACTCTGTGTGTTGTTGAACTTTAACTGTTCCCCAGTTTGTGGTTATTCCGCTTTTTAGGTTTTCGCCATGGCTGAAGGTGTTATCTTCAAAACGTGAGCGGGAAAGTGCTGTTCCGGGTAATAGGGATTTGTCGAACTCAGACTTCACCATGAACAAATAGTTGTCGCCGGATTCTTTATAAATGTGTCCCGCTTCGCGCTGGATTAGATCGCCAACTACATCATTGGGAACGCGAGCGCAAATAGCACCAACGCTGATGCCGTTTTGTTTAATTGGCAGGTAAAACATCAGGGTCACTGCATCATGGAATTTTGAGCTGGAAGCGCCGATGCTTAGCGTGTTTTGGTCCACGTATGGTCCATGGAGGAACTGATGATTTAAGCCAGCTTCTACTGCTTTAGCTTGTAAGTCTGTCTTATTGACACGGTCTTTTGTGGTGGAATTGAGCACTTTGCCTTGCGTATCAATCACGAAGTATTCAGACACGTCAGGCACTATACTTAGACGTTCTTCTAGCGCTTCTTGTTCAATATGAGGGAATGAGCTAGTTATTATTTCTAATAAAACTTCTAATTGTGACCATTGATTATTCACCCAAGTATTGAGTAGTTTTACCCTTGTGTTGGCGATGCTTTCAAAGGTTTTTTCAATATTGGGGTAAGTGTCTTTATTTAAGTAGCATGACCAAAAGAGAGAGAGTCGTCCGGTATTGCCAAACCAAGGTAACCAACGACGTTCTTTTGCTGAAAGTAACATCTGATTGCTTTTCAAACTCATATCTATATTGCTCCGTTGCGTTAAGCACTACTTCGTTGCATGCGCTTAGGGGGAGCTTATAAAAAGCAATTTTTTTGCCATTGTTTTTTCAATATAAAACTTTAGTTTGATGCACTGCTAACTTATAAAAATACCTTATCATTCGACTGAATATGAAGAGTAAAACAGTGTTTTATTTAATGGCGGATTTTTAAAGTTGCACCAAATTGGTGTATTTGTTTTTTTATTGCTCTCTGTTGGTTCTTTTTGGCGATAAAAGGTAATTTTTTGACGTTTTTAGTTTTAAGTTAAGTTTTGAGTAGGAATAGAGAATGAATCTTTTTGGTGGTGATAAAGTAAAAAACACTGACTACCTCATCTATAAAATTGGTAGTCAGTGTTTGCTAAGCAACAATTAAATGAATTAACGGAAAAGTTTCCGCTTCAGCCATTTTGTCCAAATAGGAGATTGCGTAAATAGAATTAAAACAATCACACTAAATAGCACTGTTGAAAGTGGGCTGTGGAATAGGTTAATAAATAAGTCCCCAACACTGCCACGTTCAGACAGAATAGCACGACGCCAGTTTTCGTCAGTCAAGGAACTCAAAATAACACCTAAGATTACTGGGCCAACGGGAAAACCGTATAGACGCATAAAGTAGCCAAATACACCAAAGGCGAGCATCCACCAAATATCCGTAATGGCATTGTTAATCGCATAAGCACCAACAATAGACAAAAGGAAAATTAACGGAATCAAAATGCCTTTAGGGCATTCGACAATTTTCGAGAAAAGTCTAATGCCAGTTAAGCCAAAGATCAGTACGAAAATGTTCGCTAGTGTGAGGTTACCGACGGTAAACCAGAACATATGAGGCTGTTCGATAAGCAACAAAGGACCTGGGTTTAAACCATGAATAAATAAGGCGCCGATAAACACTGCTGTTACTGCGTCCCCAGGGATACCCAAGGTTAACATTGGAATATAAGCACCACCGACAGCAGCGTTATTCGCCGATTCTGGTGCGATCAAGCCTTCTTTAGCACCTTCACCAAATGGAACTTTTGGATTCTTAGTTACGCGTTTAGCATGGTCGTAAGCCATCAGCGCGGCAATATCACCACCGGTTCCGGGTAACGCTCCTACAATGACGCCAATGAAAGACGTTTGTAAGCTCAGCGGCATGTACTTTTTAATGTCTGACCATTTTGGAATGATGCGAGATATCTTCTGCTTCACTACGGCCTTGTTCATGTGGTGTAACTGGTGCAAGGCTTCAGAAATACCAAACATACCAATCATTACCGCAACAGGGTTAATACCATCCCAAAGCTCGACAACGCCAAACGTAAAGCGCTCTTCGGCTGTCATTGGGTCTAGTCCAACGGTACCGATCAATAGTCCAAGAGCGCCAGCAAAAATGCCTCGAGCCAAACTGCTGCCAGACAAAGAGCCTACTAGCATAATGCCAAGTATGCCCAACATCATGTAATCGCGCGGTTGAAAGGTAATAGCAAATTCACTCACCGTTGGTGCGGCAATAGCCAAGACGATAATGCCGACAAAGCCACCGACCACGGACATAATTGTAGATAAACCAATGGCTTCCCCAGCTAAACCTTTTTTCGCCAAAGGATAACCATCTAGAGCCGTAGCAATAGCAGAAGGAGCACCTGGGATATTAAGCAATATAGCGGTACGAGAGCCTCCATATACCCCACCCATGTAGACACCAACCATAAGACACAGTGCGTAATTTACATCCCATGAGAAGGTAAATGAGATCAAGATAGAAACGGCCATAGTGACCGATAAACCGGGAATAGCGCCGACGTAAATACCCAAGAAAGTTCCTAGTGCTGTTAAGCCTAGTAATTCTGGGGACAACCAAGACATGGCGAAATAATTAAAAGCATCCATAAGGTGACTATCTCCACAAAGACTTTATTGAGGATAGGATTTCGCGCTCAGGTACGATGCCTTCTGGAAGCACGACTTGAAAAACGAGGCGGAAAATGATGTATACAACAATCAGTGCGAACAGCGTAATAGCGAGTGTTATGAGCGGACTGCGTCGATATAAAAATTGGATAGAAATGAATAGGAAAGCAAAACTAGTAAGAATGAATCCTAAGCTTTCCAGCACCACTGAGTAGATCAAAATCAATGCCATAATGGTTGCAATAACTGGCGGGAAACAGTGATAAACGAAACGAACATCCTTTGCTGCAGGTACTTTCAACGTGTTCAAAAAGGTCACACAAGATGCCAATATCATGGCAGCAGAAGCGGCAAGTGGAAACGCGCCAGGAGAGCTTAACGAGCTGAATCCTGAAATATTATAAGCTTGCCAAAATAGATAAACACTTCCTAAAACCAATAGAAAACAGAATATGCGTTCACCAGGTTTACGGGTTTTGATCATAGGAGATTGACTGGACATGGTAACTCCAGATAAAGCAAAAAGAGGAGACGCGACTTATTGTCAGTTAAGTCGCGTCTAGGGATCAAAATGGAACGATAACCTTATGGTTTACGGATACCAAACTCTTCTGGTGAAAACTTACTAAAGCCTGCATCATGCACTAACCAAGAAGATGTTGAACGGTATGCTTCTAGGAAGTAATCGGCTTCTTCACCTGAAATATTCATGATGGTGAAACCGCGCTTTTGCATTAGATCAACAAAGTCTTTGTTGAAAGCGGCTTTTTGGAAGGCTGCCTGCAATTTTTCTACAGCTTCATCAGGTGTGCCTTTTTTCACGAACACGCCAAAGAAAGGTCCCCATGGTAGGTAAGACTTCATGCCTGGTAGTGCATCAGTGATAGGCGCAAGGTTAGGCAGAAGTTTATTGGCTTCAACATCAACAATACTAATGGCTTTCATGCGGCCAGCTTTGATTTGTTCGATAGTAGCACCTAGTACGGCTGGCATTACATCAATAGCACCGCCTTGAAGAGCCGTCAATGCTGGGCCATCACCATTATACGGAATGCTGGTGTAGTCTAGTTTGACTTGAGAATCCAGCATGGCTGTAACAATAGAAGTTAACCCGCCAGGGCCTGTAGAACCAAATTTCACTTCGCCTGGATGGGCTTTTGTATACTCAATCAGTTCTTGCATCGTGTTAAATGGTGCGTCGTTGTTAGCCACAATAATTGGCGTACCACGAGCTAGCACATTGATTGCGATCATATCGCTGTAATCAATATCAGAAAGCCCTAAAATTTTGTACATCTGAGGATTTTCAGCCCCCATCAAAAGCGTGTAACCGTCGGCAGCTTTCGCATTAACATACTTAGTTGCAATAGCACCAACACCGCCAGTTTTGTTGGTTAGGATAATGTCTCCGCCAATCTCTTTTTCAACGTGAGGGGCAATAGAACGCATAACCGTATCGGTTGAGCCGCCCGCTCCCCATTGGATAATGCCTTGTATATCTTTAGTTGGATAATCGGCGAAAGTTAGAGATGAAGATAAGGATAGTGCTGCTAGTAACGCTATTGTTGTTTTTTTCATTAGGGGCCTCTGTAGCGTCCATCTTTTGATGGTTTTGGCTTTGTTAGTGTTTTTATTATTAGCGATAGATACTTGATCAATCCTTGAGCTAGTATTTCGCAACCGCTATAACCTTAGCTGATCGATGATTGTTGATAAAGGCTGTATCGATTCCATATGTTACTCATTTTATTGCCTTTTAGTTATAGATAGCTTGGTTAAAATATGTAATTTACTATTTATCTAAGAGACGAAACAGAAAGAGTGAAAGAACCTATTAATATCAACTTATTGATATTAATAGGTAAAGGTAAGCGATGTTTTTATAGCGCGGTTGAAAAAGCGATGCGAGTAAGGTTTTCAGTCTGGTCAGTTTTCACCACCACATTGTCTTCAATACGAATGCCACCATAGGGCATGAAGTATTTAATGCGCGCCATATCGCAACCGTGATTTGATACTTCTGCCTGCATCTTGTCGATCAGCATTGGAATGAAATACAAGCCGGGTTCAATGGTGATCACCATATTCTGTTCTAATGTTCTTGTGAGGCGTAAAAAAGGAGCGTGCTCGTCTGGCATGCTTAAGGTGCCCGCTTGATCAATTTGATGGCCACCCACATCGTGAACCTGCAAGCCAAGCAAATGACCCAAGCCGTGAGGAAAGAAAACTTGTGGAATGCGTTTTGCTAGTTGCTCTTCAACGCTTAAAGCACAAATCTTATGTTCAAGCAGTAATGCCGCAATACCTGCTAGCGTGTTTTGGTGCAAATCGCGGAAGGCAACACCAGATATGGCGCTACGGCAAAGCTTTTGTTCCATTACATCAAGGTCATTGATCAAGGCGTTAAAGTCATCATCGTGACGGGTAAAAGTACGGGTAATGTCACTGGCATAGCCATGTTCGTTGGCACCAGCATCAATCAGGAGCGTACGAGAGTTGGCGACTTGTTCTATAGATTTATGTTCATAGTGCAGTACAGCTGCATGCTCGTCTAAACCGACAATGCCCGGATAAGGTTCTTGGAAAGCACTTTGTTGGCTGGCTTTTAAAAAGGCGAGATGGATTTCCAGTTCGCTCATTCCTGCAAGAAACGCTTCTTTCGCCGCGAGATGACCAGCAGCACCGCGCATACTTGCTTGGCGCATGGCTTGTATTTCGAAGTCGGTTTTCACCGCTTTTGCAAAATCGACATAGGCTTTTAAACCATCACAAGCGACAGCGAATGACATTGCTTGTGGGCCAAGCCAGGCGGTTTTATTGGGTAAATCAGCGAACCATTTGTCTGTTTTTTTCGCCGTAACAATGTTCCAGTTTTGTTGCCAATCGCTGCTAGGAACAGGATTTGGAGCATGCCAGAAATCGTCACGAACAGGCCAAACTAACGTCGGTTTTTCGCCTGTTTTCAGCACAACATAAGTTTCTGCACCTAAGGTAAAAGGTAACCATTGTTGCGCGCCAGAATAGGCATGAAAAGGATGGGTATGATCATCCTGAAAGTAATAACTTTTTTCCCCTGAGGCTAAAACAATGGCATCTAGGCCAAAATGCGCCATGGCATTTTCATATCGATTGATGAGAACGGCAAGATGTTCTTGATACAGTGTCGTCATAGAAGGACTCATATTTATCTGCAAGTGTTAGCTAGAATGCAGACTTGTATCCATTAAATCTGCATTGTGTATTCAGGGGGATAAATTATTAGGATACGCTAAATTTTAAGAGGGCTCTCACTATTTTTTGGCTGTAATTTTATTGAAGCCAAACATCAAGCAACGAAAAGTTAAGAATCCACAAAATACAGAAATAAAGGCCAATAACAAATCATTTTCCACATTAAAGAAATGTTTAAAAATATAGAAAAACGCGATGGTTATAATGATGCGTATCAGGCTGTCGATTAATGGGTAAAGTTTTGTCACGTTTGTATTTCCTTATAAAGTCGCTGCTTGAAAAAAGATTTTCACATGAAAACAGCTAAGCCCATTATTTGATAGGCAAATATACTGAGGTGATGAAGTCTTTTGAGCTATTTTTTTGCATTGGCCCGGCTTCAAAAACTTCCACACCATAGTGTCGCCGATGGGGTTTTAAGTTGTGTAGTCTCATAAAGCTGTAAAGCACATGCCAAGCCAAAGATAAGTTTTGGTAGCAGCCTACATAGCGTAAATGCAAATAGTTACCTCGTAAGACAATACGTTCAGGGCAGAGTTCACAAGGCACAAGGTTTTGTACGGGAATACCTAATCGACCAGAAAAATAATGATGGGCGATGTCGGCTTTTTTATATAGAGCGAAACTTGGGCCAGCGGGTGGATTTTCAGGACCAAGTTCGGTAATCAAATCGTGGAAGCCTTGATCCATTTTTTGCGACATAGGTTGGTCGCTCACCACGAAAGGTCGAGTCACCGCATCAACATTGTCTAGCTTGGTCTTGTTAAGCCATTCAAAGGTTGGCGCGTTGTATTCATGGCTAGATGTTTTGCTGTATTTGTTTAGATAAGCCAATAGTTTTAGTAGTGCGAGTTCGGCGTCTTTATCCGAGCGAATGCTGTAATTTTTTTGTTTCCAACGGGTAAGAAAAGGCAGCTTGCCCGTTATTTGAATGGTGATTAAGGTGCGTTCTTTCTGTTTAGTAAGGTCAATGTTGAAGTGTACGTCGTTTGGGTAAAATGCTGGCGCTTCTAATAACGTATGAAAATAATGAGCGCCGGAGCGTGCTGGTTTTAAAGTAATATGCCCATCTTTAATCAGCTTGCCTTGCCAAACTAAGCAGGAAGGAAAGACTGAATGAATACCTGAGTTTAAGTATTCAAAGTCTACATAGGACTTAGGTTCATAAATGAGCCAAGGTAGCCAGACTTGCCAATTAGTAAGGTCACTTAGATCTTCAGTAATTGCATCAATCGGCGCATCAATAACTGCATTTTGTCGACTAAAGAAACGACCTCTAAATAAAAATAGATACGCTAATAATACAGCGCTGAAAAGCATGATCAGGAATAACGTGACAAGCATACATATCTCATCCTTATAATAGATTCAAAGAAGCGTTTATCGGCTAAGTGCTGAAAATAGGCAATCAGAATCTTGCTTTTCACAGCATAGTGTTTAATGTCACTATTTTGCAAGCGAGCGTTTTTTGAGCAGCCTACATAGGCTTCTATGAAAGAACACTTTAAAGAGAGCACGAGAGGATAGTTAAGATGAAATCAACACTGGTGTGGGATTGGCCTGTGCGAATTAGCCACTGGCTGATTGTGCTTTTATTTACTGGTTTGATTATTACGGGTAAATCAGAAGGCGATTATATACAGTACCATTTTTACATGGGCTATGGTTTGTCTGCGGTGGTTATTGCTCGTGTGCTTTATGGTTTCTATGGTTCTTATTACGCGCGTTTTAGTCAGTTTGTTAAGGGGCCAAAGGTCGCTTTTCGCTTTGCTATGTCGCTGTTGTCTGGTCGTCCAAAAAAGTACTTGGGTCATAACCCTGTTGGTGCATTAATGGTGGTAGTTTTATTGCTCGCGCTTTCAGTACAGTGGGGAACAGGCTTATTTACTAGTGATGAAGTGTTTTGGTTTGGGCCTTTTTATTCTCTTATTTCAGAAGATTTGGCTAGTCAGTTGGCGTCGATTCATCATTTCTTACCTAACGTATTACTTGGTTTAGTTGCCATGCATGTGCTGGCTGTGTTTTATCATGAGTTGTGTCTTAAAGAGCGTCTTATTGAAGCCATGATTCTCGGACGTAAAAAACATCATACAATTACATCGGTTGAAGTCGCTTCTGTTGAAGTGAAGACGCCCCGCTGGGGCGTGATATTTTCTTTGTTGATGGGGCTTTCCTGGTTGGCAGCACTATGGCTGGCGCCTATCTAAAAAGACTTGTTTTTTAGATGTATAGACAAGTTGATTGTTTGTTCTTATCGAGTCACGATATAATTATTTCTTAAATTCACGAACATATGGAATCCTTAGTGTCTGACGTAACTGCTCCCAATTTAGCGAATTTATTCGATGATTTACCGGATGCCCCTTTGCCGATATATGCCAAGTTAAAGCAGGCGATTTCGTTGAAAATTTCATCAGGAGAATGGCAGACAAATCAGCGTATACCTTCGGAATCTGAAGTCGTGAAAGCTTTGGGTGTGAGCCGTATGACGGTCAACCGCGCACTGCGCGAATTAACTGCTGAAGGTTTTCTTGTTCGTCACCAAGGATTAGGCACTTTTGTTGCCGAGAAAAAGGCTCATTCAGCACTGTTTGATGTTCATAACATCGCAGAAGAGGTGGCTGCTCGCGGTCATAAACATCGCTCTGAATTATTAGTCTTGGAATCTGCCAAAGCGACAATGGAAGAAGCGATGACGTTAGGTGTTCGTACCAATCATGGGATTTTCCGTTCGGTGGTTTTGCATTTCGAAAATGATTTACCAATTCAAATTGAAGAACGTGTTGTGAATGCGACGTTAGCACCAGAATACGATAAACAGGATTTTGCAAAGCATACGTCTTACGAATATTTAATGAGTGCTGCACCGATGACAGAAGGCGAGCATTTGGTGGAAGCTATTTTACCTAATGCAGTCGAATGTGAACGCTTACAAATTCAAGCATCAGAGCCGTGTTTGCAAATAAAACGCCGTACTTGGGCGGGCGATGACATCGTCACCGCTGCGCGTTTATTGCATCCTGGTTCTCGTTTTCAACTTTTTGGGCATTTTGGTCGTTAATCTAACTCAGTAATGTTAATAAAAACGCCACTGCCTTTAGTTAATTTTGTATTGGCGTTTTGCGAGAAAATCACCATGCTGTGTGCACTTATCGTCAAGACAGTATTCTCAATTTCTAGCATTCCATCCTCGCAAACATAAAAACCACAGAACAAGAAGTCGTCATTTGAAAACAAGGTGCTATTATTTGAAAATAAGAGCGAGCAAGGTGCTGTGAAGGCTTGAACATTGGCATGAGTGTCGGTTTCTCGCACCATGATGTTAAGGTCTTCAATCTTGCCACTTTTCAGTGTGGCATAAGTTGTATCTCCACCTGAAAAGCGCGCTATATCCAATGCATTACTTAACTTGTTTGTGTGGCTGTTGTTTTTGACTGCATGTTCGAGTGTCATTCCTTCGCCAGACAACAAGACTAAGGTGCGATGCAATCCGCTGAAGTCTGAAAATACGCCGTCTTCAACCACAGATGCTTGGCTGATACGAAAACGCAGGCCGCTTTCATCTTCATGGCGTTGAATCTCTAGGGTTTCGCCAAGGCCGTTTTTCCAAGGCATGCGTTGGTAATCACTTTGCGCAATGATCTGGTATGGCAACGAAGTATTAAACGTCATACATCACCTTTTTAATCACTTGAATAAAAGCCTGACGGCTGCTTTCTTCTTGCTGGTGGTGGAAGTCTTTTATTGTGTGTTTGCCAGCGACAAAAACGTCTTTAACGAGATTTTCATTGGTGGCAAATAACCAACGGTTGAGTAAGCTCTTTGATTCGCTTGCGGCGATAAAAGGGTGAGACTCGTCGAGCACCATAAAGTCAGCTCGGTTACCTTGGCTTAATCCCAATGACACGTCGCAAGCTTGATTACCACCCAATAAGGCTTGTTGGTATAGGTTGTCGCCGACGCTGGTTTGGTCAGCACGGTATAAACGGTTGCGCTGTTGATCGCGCAAACGTTGTCCATATTCCAGTGTTCTTAGCTCTTCAACAATCGACAAGCTAACATGGCTGTCGGAGCCAATTCCCCAACGGCCATTTTCTTTCTCGAATTCCACCGCAGGGAAAATGCCGTCGCCTAGATTTGCTTCGGTAGTTGGGCATAATCCCGCAACGGCTTTGCTCTTCGCAATGGCTTGGCGTTCTGCATCGGTTAGATGAGTGGCGTGAACTAAGCACCAGCGCTCATTCAAACCTATTTCATTATGTAGCCATTCCACTGGACGTTGTCCGCTGAAGGCTAGGCTGTCTTGAACTTCTTTTTGTTGCTCCGCGATATGAATGTGAACCGGGCAATCTTTAGCGAGAGATTGTAAGACGGTGTCTATTTGCGGTTTGGTCACCGCGCGTAATGAGTGAAAGCAAATCCCTAGCCTATGGCGAGCATGATTCGCTAACGCTTTATCGCAGGCTTGATGTAATGCCAAATAAGAATCTGTGGAATTGATAAAACGCGCTTGTCCGGCGTTAGGTGCTTGCCCTCCAAAACCAGAGTGCGAATACAGCACTGGTAGCAAAGTTAAGCCCATTCCAGAGTCGTCCGCTGCAGCGATGATTTGATTCGACATCTCACCAAACTGGCCATAATGCTTTCCGCCAATATCGTGGTGCAGATAGTGGAATTCTCCGACTTGTGTATAACCGGCTTTTAGCATGTCGATATAAAGTTGTTTGGCAATAATACGAGCATCGTCTGGCGTAAGTTTTTGCACGATCTTGTACATCAAATCTCGCCAACTCCAAAAGCTATCATTCGGATTTAAGCTGACTTCTGCTGCACCAGCCATCACTCGCTGAAAGGCATGAGAATGAACGTTGGCAAGCGTTGGCAAGACTGGGCCAGATAATACATGGCAGTCTGTTATCGGTGTGCTGTCTGCTTTAAAAGAATGAAATTGTCCGTCTTTTACTGAGAAAAGCACATTATTCGACCAGCCAGAAGAGAGCAAAGCTCGTTCAGAAAAATAGTATTGAGTGCTATCGCAATGAGTTGAGTTATGGCCCGTCACAAGTCATTCCCTAATAAATATTGATGCTCTGAGTGTAATAGAAAATATAATGTATATACAAGTGTGTTTTTAATGGGTTTATTAGTTATCTATTTACTCGTTTATTTAGTGACTGTTTATTAAGGTTTTTTTGTTGTGTTGATGGTTTTTTTCTCTATTTTTAAAGATGAAAAGGCGATTAATTTTAAAAAATGGCTTGCATCCAGAAAAATTAGATTTTATCTTTAGATTAATTGTATATACATGTTCGTTAAATCTTCCTTTTAATCAGAATAAAAAGACATTCTTTGATAGGTGAAAAAATGACTAAGCAAACACTCGCTCAAAAACGTTACCGCGCAGGTGTGGTGAAAGCGGCAACTGGAACGACTCTTACCGCAAAATCTTGGTTTACTGAAGCGCCAATGCGTATGCTAATGAACAACCTAGATCCGGATGTGGCAGAAAACCCAGAAGAATTGGTGGTTTACGGTGGTATTGGGCGTGCGGCGCGTGATTGGGAATGTTATGACAAGATCGTTGAATCCCTAAAAGAACTAGAAGAAGACGAAACTTTATTGGTGCAATCTGGCAAGCCAGTGGGTGTATTCAAAACCCACAGCAACGCACCGCGTGTACTTATTGCCAACTCAAACTTAGTGCCACATTGGGCCAACTGGGAACACTTTAACGAGCTAGATGCCAAAGGCTTGGCGATGTACGGCCAAATGACAGCGGGTTCGTGGATCTACATTGGTAGCCAAGGCATTGTGCAAGGCACTTACGAAACTTTCGTTGAAGCGGGTCGTCAGCATTACGATGGTAACTTGGCAGGTCGTTGGGTATTAACGGCGGGGCTTGGTGGCATGGGTGGCGCACAACCTCTAGCAGCAACCTTGGCTGGCGCGTGTTCGTTGAATATCGAATGTCAGCAAAGCCGCATCGATTTCCGTCTACGTACTCGTTATGTGGATGAGCAAGCGACTGACCTAGACGATGCCATGGCTCGCATTAAGAAATACACCGCAGAAGGCAAAGCGGTTTCTATCGCGCTTTGCGGTAATGCTGCAGAAATTCTACCTGAAATGGTAAAACGTGGTATTCGCCCAGATATGGTGACAGACCAAACATCGGCTCATGATCCATTAAACGGCTACTTGCCATTAGGCATGAGCTGGGAAGAGTACCGAGAAAAAGCACAAACTCAGCCAAAAGAAATCGTAACCGCTGCGAAAAAATCCATGGCGAAACACGTTCAAGCTATGTTGGATTTCCAAAAAATGGGTGTGCCGACGTTTGATTACGGTAACAACATTCGTCAAATGGCGATGGAAGAAGGCGTGGAAAACGCCTTTGATTTCCCAGGCTTTGTACCTGCTTATATTCGTCCTTTGTTCTGTCGCGGTATCGGTCCTTTCCGTTGGGCTGCCTTGTCTGGTGATCCAGAAGATATCTATAAAACGGATGCCAAAGTAAAAGAATTGATCGCGGATGATGAGCATTTGCATCGTTGGTTAGACATGGCGCGTGAGCGTATTCAGTTCCAAGGTTTGCCAGCGCGTATTTGTTGGGTCGGTCTTGGTCAACGTGCCAAACTTGGCTTAGCCTTCAATGAAATGGTTCGTAGCGGTGAATTGTCTGCGCCAATTGTTATTGGTCGTGACCATTTGGACTCTGGTTCTGTATCGAGCCCGAACCGTGAAACCGAAGGTATGAAAGATGGCTCTGATGCGGTATCGGATTGGCCTCTATTGAATGCCTTATTGAACACTGCATCAGGTGCAACTTGGGTATCTTTGCACCACGGCGGTGGCGTAGGCATGGGCTTCTCTCAGCATTCTGGCATGGTGATTGTGTGTGACGGCAGTGATGATGCGGCAGCGCGTATTGCTAGAGTTCTTCATAATGATCCAGCGACAGGCGTGATGCGTCATGCAGATGCGGGTTATGAGATTGCTATCAATTGCGCGAAAGAGCAGGGATTAAATCTGCCTATGATTACCGGAAAGTAATAGACAGTTACAAGATCTTAATATACGGAGCAGCACTTAAATATTATTTGTTTTAAGTGCTGCGTACTGCTTATAGAAGAAGCCTCACAAGGGCGTAAAACAATATTATAAAAATTATTTGATGGCAGAATATTACATCAAGATTGGAGAGCACTATGTTTGAATTAACCATAAAACCAGGTCAATTGACTCTAAACGAATTGCGTCAAATTAGCCGTCGTCACGTTAAATTGACGTTAGACGAAAGCGCTTTCCCAGCGATTCATGCTAGCACGCAAGTGGTTAACGATGTAATAGCGGAAAATCGTACGGTGTACGGTATTAACACAGGCTTTGGTTTGTTGGCGAATACGCGTATTGCCCCAGAAGATTTGGATGAGTTACAACGCAGTATCGTACTATCTCACGCTGCAGGTATCGGTGCTTTGATGGAAGACAAAACCGTCAAACTGATCATGGCGTTGAAGGTGAACAGCCTAGCGCGTGGTTTCTCTGGTATTCGTCTGGAAGTGATTCAAGCACTGCTTACTTTGATTAACAAAGAAGTGTATCCATGTATTCCGAAAAAAGGCTCTGTTGGCGCATCTGGCGATTTAGCGCCATTGGCTCACATGAGTACTGTTTTATTAGGCGAAGGCAAAGCCCGTTACCGTGGCGAAGTGATTTCCGGTCAAGCGGCGTTGTCTATCGCTGGATTAGAGCCTATTACCTTGGCACCAAAAGAAGGTTTGGCGCTGCTAAACGGCACGCAAGCGTCTACCGCATTTGCCTTGGAAGGTTTGTTTGAAGCGGAAGATTTATTCGCCTCTGCTATTGTTTGTGGTTCTTTGTCTGTGGAAGCTGCGTTAGGTAGCCGTAGTCCATTTGATGCGCGTATTCATGAAGTCCGTGGTCATCAAACACAAATCGATGCAGCCGCTGCGTATCGTCATCTATTAGGCGAAACCAGCGAACTGGGTGACTCTCATCAAAATTGTGAGAAGGTCCAAGACCCGTATTCATTGCGCTGTCAGCCACAGGTTATGGGCGCGTGCCTTGAGCAAATCCGCAGCACGTCGAAAGTCTTGTGTGTAGAAGCCAACTCAGTATCCGATAATCCATTAGTCTTTGCCGCTGAAGGCGACATTATCTCTGGTGGTAACTTCCACGCAGAACCTGTTGCTATGGCGGCAGATAACCTTGCCTTGGCGATTGCCGAAATTGGTAGTTTATCAGAACGCCGTATGGCGTTGTTGATCGACAGCAATCTAAGTAAATTACCACCATTCTTGGTGGATAACGGCGGTGTGAACTCTGGTTTTATGATTGCTCAAGTAACGGCTGCAGCCCTTGCGAGTGAGAATAAAAGCTATGCGCATCCTGCGTCTGTAGATAGCTTACCAACGTCGGCTAACCAAGAAGATCACGTCTCTATGGCAACTTTTGCGGCACGTCGCTTGAAAGATATGGCGGAAAATACTCGCGGTATTTTGGCTGTTGAGATTTTGTCTGCGGTACAAGGTTTAGACTTCCGTGCGCCTTTGAAATCCAGCAAACGCCTAGAGAATGCTCGTGCAACGTTACGTGCTCGCGTGCCTTTCTACGATAAAGACCGTTACTTCGCGCCAGACATTGAAAAAGCCAATGAATTACTATTGGAAGCGGTACATAACGAAACGATGCCTGAAGGGCTATTACCTAGTGTTAAATAGCCTAGTTTATAAGTAACCTAGCGTATAAATAGCCAAGCTTATAAGCAAAGCGAAAAGTAAATATTTAAAAGGACAGCTATGACAAACGATACCCCAATGAAGTTAGACAGCTTATGGCGTGGTGCTAATATCGCTACCATGAAAAATGGCCTGTATAGCGTGATTGAAAACGCAGCGATAGGCGTCGTCTGCGGCCGTATCGTTTGGATTGGCGAAGCGCAAGATCTGCCAGACTATGAGACTCAAAGCGAACATGATCTGGATGGCGGTTGGATTACACCTGGCTTGATCGATTGCCACACGCATCTTGTGTTTGGCGGTAATCGCGCGGGCGAATTCGAACAGCGCTTAAATGGTGTGAGTTATCAAGAGATCGCCAAGCAGGGCGGAGGCATTGCGTCGTCTGTGAAGGCAACGCGTGACGCCAGTGAAGCAGAGTTAATAGCCAGTGCTTCCCGTCGTCTAAAAAGCTTGATGGCCGATGGTGTAACCACGGTTGAGATCAAATCAGGCTATGGTTTGTCGCTCGATTCTGAGCTAAAAATGCTGAGCGTAGCGACGCAACTAGGAAAGCTATTTCCCGTGACGGTAAAACGTACTTGTTTAGCTGCACACGCCATGCCGCCAGAATTTGACGACAAAGACGCTTATATTGATTATCTCTGTGAAACGGTTCTACCAAAAGTCGCTGAGCTTGGCGTGGCTGATGCGGTGGATGCTTTTTGCGAAGGCATTGCCTTCAATACAGAGCAAGTGGCGCGTTATTTTAAATCCGCTGAGTCGTTAGGTTTGTCGGTGAAAATCCATGCGGAGCAATTGTCTTCATTAGGCGGTACTCGTATGGCATCGTCGTTCAAGGCGTTGTCGGCGGATCATATTGAATTTATTGAAGAAGCCGATGTGAAAGCTATGGCAGAGTCCGGCACGGTTTCTGTGTTATTACCGGGAGCGTTTTTCACTCTAAAAGAAACTCAGCGTCCACCGATTGCTTTGTTGCGTCAATATGGTGTGCCGATGGCGATTGCCACGGATGCCAACCCCGGAACCTCTCCTGCTTTATCGCTTCGACTCATGATGAACATGGCGTGTACCTTGTTTGCACTTACGCCAGAAGAAGCGCTTGCTGGCGCGACCATTCATGCTGCAAAAGCATTGGGAATGTCTGATACTCATGGTAGCTTAGAAGTTGGTAAAGTCGCGGACTTTGTTTGTTGGGATGTAGAAAGTCCTGGAGAGCTAAGTTATTGGTTAGGTGGCGATTTATTAAAAGCTCGTGTGTACCAAGGCGAGAAAGAATAAGGGGCAAGATAAGATGACAACGCACAAGACGCTAATTGTACCAGCATTTGATTTTGTACAAGGAGACTCGCCTATATTGGTCAGTATGCCTCACTCAGGCTTGAACTTGACTGCTGAGGTGCAAGCTGGTTTGACAGATCAAGCTAAAAAATTGCCTGATACCGATTGGTTTATTCCTGAGCTTTATGAGTTTTTAGAACCATTGGATGTGGGTTTTATCAAGGCAAATTACTCTCGTTACGTCATCGACCTAAATCGTCCTTATGACGACAAACCACTTTATACGACGAAAACCACAGGCTTGTTTCCTGATATTTTATTCGAAGATAGTCCGGTTTTTGTCGATGGCAAAGCGCCAACGGACGAACATAAAGCTTTTTGCAAAGATCACATCTGGAAACCTTATCACGATATGATTGAGAAAGAGTTGGCTCGATTGAAAGCCAAATTCGGCTACGTGATCTTATTCGATGCTCACAGTATAGCGGCCGAAGTGCCTATGCTATTTGAAGGCACGCTGCCAGACTTTAACTGGGGCACCAACGAAGGTAAAGCTTGTGACGAGAAAATCGCCAACGCCGTCACGCAAATACTGCGACCACACTACACGCAAGTACTCAATGGACGTTTTAAAGGCGGCTACATCACTCGCCATTTCGGCCAACCAAGCGATGGTATTCACGCTATCCAGCTCGAACTTTCCCAAGCAACGTACTTAAATGATGAATTGGCAAAACAGTCTGAATATCAATTGGATGAAAAGAAACAGCCAGTGATTACACAACAACTTAAAGACGTGATTGAGGCTTTAATGGCGATTAGGTTGTAGTCTGCCTGCGAGGTATAAAATATAGTGATTGGAATATAACGATTCTAAGCACTATATTTTTAGCTACATCTTAAATGTGAGGCTGACGTTATGTATCAAGACGTTTTGGATTTTTGGTTTAATGATATTGAGCCGGAATCATGGTTTAAAAAAGACATCGACTTCGATAATAAAATCATCACTAAATTTGGCAAACTTCATCAACAAGCGGTTCAGGGCGAGTTGTCCGCTTGGCGTCATTCTCCTAAAGGCGCATTGGCTGAAATAATCATACTGGACCAATTCTCACGTAATATTTACCGCGATCAACCTGAATCTTTTGCAGCTGACCCTATGGCGTTAGCGCTGGCTCAGGTGGCAATTCATAAGGGTTTTGATCAAAAATTATCTCTGTCAGAGAGAAGCTTTTTATACATGCCGTTTATGCACAGTGAATCCGCCGTGATTCACGAGGAA
Organism: Marinomonas sp. ef1; assembly: GCF_002806845.1. Lineage (NCBI taxonomy): Bacteria > Pseudomonadati > Pseudomonadota > Gammaproteobacteria > Oceanospirillales > Oceanospirillaceae > Marinomonas > Marinomonas sp. ef1. Next base: position 124,053 of record NZ_NHTT01000007.1, read on the forward strand.
GCAGTAAATCTATTTAGAGACTTGGGTATTGTTAATAATTTAGATTTTGAGTTAAAGCACAAAAAAATTGTGGATCGTTTCGGACGTTATCCACATAGAAATGCCATCTTAGGGCGAAAATCTTCCGCTGAAGAGTTGGTATTTTTAGAAGAGCCCAATTCAAGTTTCTAATTCTCATCAAAACGTCTTGCGTATTCATGCTTTTATCCAGTGTTCACTTTTATAATGAAATGAGTGTTTTTTGATCAACAATAAATTAATCTGATAGAAGGTTAATTTATTCGATTTATAAAACGCTATATTTTCATGGGTAAATTGATAATCCGGATTAAAATATTACTATTTTTAAGCTGCTTTTTATTTCTGAGTGCTTGCTCTACCTTGGATTCCAATACCAATTTATCGGTTAAAAAGAGTTTATCTGTTGGATTTAAGCCTTATGGTGTGGCAACTGCTAATGTGTCTGATGGAGCGCCGGTTCGTACCGGTAACTCATCGTTCCGTTTCGAAGTTAGAGATGGAGATTGCGGTCATGATGGAGAGGGGTGGTGTGACTGCAAAAATGATCGTCAACGCTATGAATATTCGACTGGTGATGTGACTGGTGAAATTTGGTTTAACTGGTCACTGTATATACCCACTGATTTTGAAAGCATATCCCCAGCAACAGTTACCCTTGGTCAGTTTCATCAACATAATGGCTCAGGCCCACCGTTTATTTTTTTAACTGCCGGAAGAGCTTTCAAACTATATAGCGGAATGAGTTAGGAAACTTGATGGTTTTGTATTCAGTTTATTTGACCCCTGAAGTAGAAAAACTAACAATGGTCTAGTGCTATATTTTTTTATTTCCTAACAATGGATTGAAGAAACATGATTGAAAAAACAAGGAGTTGGTTACTTGGAAGTAGAGATAATCCACAGCAATACACGCAGCATGCGGTTCAGTTAATTGTCTTTGTTGCATTTTTGTACGCTGCGGCTATCAATTATGTAACCTCAGCTTCTGGTTATATTAATATCTGTATCCAGTTAGCTATGTCCATTAGCACATTAGGTATTTGGTATCGTTCTCGCTGGCATAACGAATATCAACGTATGGCCATCACTTTTATGGTCATGATTACTACGATTACATTACCGATTAATTGGTTCTTGAATGGTGGTTCTTTCGGTCCGACTTTTTTCTTAAATATTTGTGTTTTCATGTATATCTCAGTCGCATTTCGAAAAAACCCTTATTATCGCTATTTTGGCCAAAGTTTTGCCGTCTTAGTACCTATCCCATTAGTAATGATTGAATATTACCATCCTGAATGGATTTCGACTTATCCTGATAATGAAACGCGCTTAATTGATCTAGCTTCAACTTCTGTTGTGACTAGCATTTTTATGTTGTTAATGATGGAAAATCTGACTAGAAAATTCCTTTTAAGGCATTCAAAAGTAGAACAACTATCAGAACAGTTACGTCAATTATCTGAACGAGATTCATTGACAGGGTTGCTAAATCGGCGTGCTTTTGAAAGTAGTTTTACTGAGTGGAAAGAGACTAAAGAATGTTTGACTATTGCGGCAGTTGATCTCGATTTTTTCAAAAAAATTAATGATCAGTGGGGCCATTACTATGGTGACGAGGTACTTATAAATAGTTCTACTCAATTGTCTGAAATGTCCAAGGACACAGGATCTTTGGCCTTTCGTACGGGAGGCGAAGAATTTATGTTGATGATGCCATGCACACTCAACGAAGCTTATCAACATATACAGATATTACATGATCGATTTGCAGAGATGAAACTGTTAAATGGTCCTGTTACTTTCAGTTCAGGGTTGGCTGAAGTAAAGCCAGATGAAAGCCAAGATCAATTTTTAAAACGGGTTGATAGGCTGCTCTATCAAGCAAAGAATCAGGGGCGGAACTGTACTGTCGTTGAATAGCGAATTAATTCAAATATTTTGAGATAAATTTGCAGCTTGATTAAATTAATATTGATGAAGCATTTAGGATTTATTGATTCTCTAATAAAAAGAGTTTTATTCGCCACACACTTTGACGCTTTTGAAGCGGATTTTATTAATCTTTGGCGTCAAATAGCAGCAACTTAGACGGATAAGCAGGCTTCTGCTAAGTAAAAGTATTCCAATAAAAAAGAGCAAGCTACTTTCATGGCTTGCTCTTTTTTGTCTATAGAAACTTGGCTAACCTTAAAGCACGGTTACTACGTCTTCTATAGCTAAGCGCGATTTTGGTAGCGCTGCGTTGTAGTCTTCGTCTTTGTGGTGATAACCGATAGCGAGTGCTACGTCGCATTGGTAGCCTTCAAGTTGTGCTTGGAAGATTTCACCAATCAGTTCTGGATCAACACCTTCCATTGGTGTGGAGTCAATACCAAGACGAGCTGCGGTGTGCATGACATTGCCAAGGGCTATGTAGACCTGAGACTTTGTCCACGCCGCGTTGTTACCGTTATCATCCATGTTCATTTCTGCGAAAGCAAAACCGCCGAAGGCCTGTTCTCTGTTTTCAGGTTTAGTACGGCCGTCTTCTATGCCTTTGTCTACAACTTTTGCGTAGTCCTCACGTTTGTAATGGGTTTTGTGAGCAAATAAGATGATGTGTGATGCATCTTTGGCGTGCTTTTGGTTGAACTGGAATTTGTTCGCAAACGTATCGTGAAAACGTTGTTTCGCTTCATCACTTTCAATCACGATAAATTTCCACGGTTGAGAGTTAATAGAAGAAGGCGATAGGCGCATTGCTTCATAAATAACCTCTAAATCTGCCTGAGAAATTTTCTTCGAAGCGTCGTATTGCTTTGCTGTATGACGTTTTTCTAAGTCGGCAATAATCTGGTGTGACATGTTTTATCTCCACAATAAGCAAAAGTGTTTAGCGCTCTGAAAACTAGCAGCGCTAAAATTAATGGCGCTATAGTAACGAGACTTTATTAAATGAAGAACAGGGTTTTTATTGAATTATTATCAAATATTATTTGATAATAGATGGTAATTCTCTTTGCTAATAAGGACTAAACCATGCAGCTTGAAGATCTTCGAGTCGTTCTGAAAGTCGCAGAGTTTCGTAGCATTACGGCTGCTGCAACACATTTAGATATGCAAATGGCGACAGCAAGTGCGGCGGTTAAGCGAATAGAGGCTGCACTTGGTGTTGAATTGTTTGTTCGAACCACGCGTCACTTACGTTTATCCAGTGCTGGTGAGCGCTATTTGCCACAATGTATTGCCGCCATGTCTATGTTGGATCAAGCTAAACAAACTATTCACAATGATTTGGATATCATTAGCGGTGAGATTCGTTTAGCGGTGTCGTCTGATTTGGGGCGAAATATTGCGATTCCTTGGGTGGATGATTTTATGGAGCAGTATCCACAAGTCACCTTAAGAGCTCATGTTAGCGACAGCAATATAGATTTTTATCGTGATGCGTTGGATATTGCCCTGCGTTATGGCGCGCCAGCGGATTCGAACTTGTACGGTTTTAAAATATGTAATGTGCCTCGATTATTAGTGGCGAGTCCAAGCTATCTTGAATTGCATGGCACGCCAGAACATCCTAAAGACTTGCTTAATCATCAAGGTTTGTTTTATCAGCTACAAAATATTTTGAACGATACTTGGCACTTCTCATGTAAAGAGTCAGGTGAAAAGCCTGGTGCAGAGCGCTCTTATAAAATTAAGCCCAAAGCCTATTGTGCGGCGAACGATGGAGACTTGGTTCGGCGTTGGTGCGTGGCGGGGAAAGGCGTGGCAATAAAGTCCTCGTTGGATATTGCCAATGACTTGCTTGCAGGTCATGTTGTTTCTTTGATGCCGGATTATAAAATTCCCCAAGTGGAGCTTTGGTTAATTAGTCCGAGTCGTCAATCCATCACGCCAACGGTGCGCCTCTTGCGAGATATGTTTCGAGAGCGCACCAAGGCGCTTTTAACTCAATTAGTAGGTAAAGGGTTGTTAGGGAAAAGTGTACTGGAGGATTGAATGCTTTGCTTTACGACATGCTTTATAAAAAATGCTTATTTTAATAGAGCTTTTTTTTCTAAAAGAGGTGCTTGAAAATTTGCTTGGTGATCCTATTTTTAGCAATGTGACAGGTTCGTCTTACGTTAAAAGAGAACTTCTGTTACGACTTTTGATGATTAGTATTTTGCTTCAATTAGGAGGATCTATTATGAACTCAATTGATTTTACCCCACTTTATCGCAGTAGCATTGGTTTTGACCGTTTGGCGTCTTTACTTGACAATGCACTAACAACGGACAATGTGTCTGCGGGTTATCCACCTTATAATATCGAAGTGGTCGATGATAACCGCTATGCCATTTCGCTTGCTTTAGCAGGTTTTGAAGAAAGTGATCTAGATATTAAGGTGGAAAAAAATGTGCTAACTGTCCGTGGTGATAAAGCGGATTCTGATGGGCACAGATATCTCCATCAAGGCATTGCAAACCGCTCATTTGAGCGCAAATTTAATCTTGCCGATTATGTTGAGGTAACCGATGCGGTGCTAAAAAATGGACTACTTACCATCAGTTTGGTGAAAGAAATTCCTGAGGCAATGAAACCAAGAAATATTGCCATTAACCAAGCAAGTGATGGTGTTCTTGAGCATCAAAAAGATGACTCAATAGAAAGTAAGTCCAAAGTAGCTTAAGTAAGAATAGCTTATTAAGCACAAGGGCTGTGAGAAATCACGGCCCTTTTTTATCAATTTTTAGTCATAAATATTATTTTGCGAATAGTTGTCTCATATCTTTAAAGGCTTTGAATTCCAGAGCGTTACCGCAAGGGTCGAGGAAAAACATTGTGGCTTGTTCACCCACTTGGCCCTTGAAGCGAATATAAGGCTCAATAATAAAATCTGTTTCCTCGGCCTTGAGTCGCGCAGCTAATGCTTCCCATTGCTCCCAAGTTAATACCACTCCAAAATGCGGAACTGGCACATTGTGCCCGTCCACTGAGTTCGTGCCAGCCGCTTCCTGATATGACATTTTTGGGTGATGATGAATCACCAACTGATGACCGAAAAAATTGAAGTCTACCCAAGCCTCGGCGGATCGTCCTTCTTCTAAACCGAAAACATCACGATAAAATGCCCGTGCTAGCGGAACGTCGTAAACGGGAATGGCAAGGTGAAAGGGTTGTAAGCTCATTTTTTATCTCCTGCAGATGACTGACTTTAGAGATTGTAAATCGATCAATAGAACAATAATATCAATGAATATTTTTATGAATGATAAGAAAAATTGATCAATGATTAAAGAACTCAAAACACTGATTGCCGTGGCAGAGGAAGGGACGTTCGCAGCAGCGGGTAATAAAATTGGCCTAACGCAAGCGGCGGTTAGTGCTCAAATACAACGATTGGAAAATGAGTTAGGTCTAGTTTTGTTTGATCGAGTTGGACGTTCCGCTCATCTTAATCATGCTGGATTGACTGTGTTGGAGCAGGCGAAAGATATTGTTGAACGTTGTCGCCAATTAGGTATGACGCCACAAGCATCGGAAGGCGTTAAGCTTATTAATGTTGGTGCGATTACCTCTATACAAAGAACGCTTTTACCTACTGTTTTGGCGCAATTTCATCAGCAACATACTCATTGTCGAACACGAATATTTCCAGGTGTTTCGATGGCGTTGTTGGATCAGGTGGATTCAGGAGAGCTGGACCTTGCTGTAATGATTAAACCTACTTTCGTGGTGCATTCTGATTTGGTTTGGGAAGCCTTGATAGAGGAGCCGTTTGTCTTAATCGTGCCACGTAGTTATGACGTAAATGATTGGAAAATTGCTCTCAAACAATGTCCTTTTATTCGTTATGATCGAACGTCTTTTGGTGGGCGGCAAGTGGATAAGTTGCTACAGCAGCTGCCTTTTTATCTTGATGAAAAGTGTGAAGTTGATGAGATAGGTGCGATTGTGAAGCTGGTGGAGTTAGGTGCTGGCGTTGCCATTGTGCCGCAAACAGAAGAGCATCGAACTTGGCCTAAGTCAGTCAAAGCGTTAAAACTTGGTGATCATAATATACAGCGTGAAATTGGCTTAGTTTATAAAAAGCATTCACTTGTTGATATTGATATAAATGGTTTAATTCAGTTGATCAAAATGTCACGTGAGTTGCTATAGTGATGAGACTAAATGTTTTTCTATTGGAATGATGTCGAGGTAGGGATATGGCGGAATTTCTTGTTTTAGGTGCAGGAATGGTTGGTGTGAGCAGTGCGTTGGCGCTGCAAGCTCGTGGTCATCAAGTAACAATCGTTGATCGTACTGGTGCGGGTCTTGAAACCAGTTATGGCAATGCGGGTATGATTCAAGTCGAGGCTGCTGAGCCCTATGCGTTGCCAAAAGATATGGCAACATTGTTTAAATACGCGCTTGAAATTAGCAATGATGTGACTTGGAAGATGAACGGTGCGCTACAAATGGCGCCTGCTTTGTGGTCGTATTTTTGCAATTCGTCACCCGAAAAACACGCTAAGATTTCTCGTGTTCATTCTCAACTAACTTTTCGGTCTACTGCTGATCATGAGCCTTTGATTCGCGATTCTGAATCTGAGCATTTGATTACTCATTGTGGTCTTGTCATGTTACATAGGGACGAAAGAGAGTTTCAGAAAGCCTCGAAAAAAGCCGAATTTCTCATGAAAGAATATGGCGTCACGTCTGATATTTTTGATGGCAAAAGCTATCAGAAAAAAGAACCTGCATTAAAGAAAACACCAGCGGGTGCGGTGCATTACACGCAAAGTTGGAGTTGTTCTTCTCCGGGGGATTTAACTAAGTCCTACTGCGATTTGTTCGTCAAACGAGGGGGCCGCTTTGTCACTGGTGACGCCAGTACTTTGCAACATACTGTTTCGGGTTGGCAGATTCTCACCAGTGATGGCGAGCTGAAGGTCGAGCAAGTGGTAGTAGCACTTGGGCCTTGGTCGCCAGAGTTACTAAAGCGCTTTGGTTATCGAATTCCGATGGTGTACAAGCGTGGTTATCATGGGCATTTTCACGCGCCAAAAACACTGCAACGGCCATTTTTAGACGTGGCCAATGGCGTGCTGGCTGCACCGATGGTTAAAGGATTAAGAGTGACGACGGGCGCGGCTTTGGTACCGCTTAATTCAGCTATTGATACTAGCCAGCTTAAACGCGGAGCTATCGCATTGAATGAAATCATCGACTTAGGCGAACAAGTAGAAGAACCTCAATGGATGGGAACTCGCCCTTGTATGCCTGACATGTTGCCACTTGTCGGTGAAGCGCCAAATCATAAGGGTTTGTGGTTTCACTTTGGTCATGGGCATCAAGGTTTTACGCTTGGCCCAACTACGTCAGAGTTGTTGATTCAAGCAATAGAAGGTGAGCGTAATGAGTTACTAGAAGCGCTTGCACCAATTAATCGTTTGTAATCCATCTAAAAGAAAATAAGAAAAGTAAAAACAAAAAAAGCAGACGTTTGTGAAAACGTCTGCTTTTTATTGACCAATTCATTAACGTCTTGAATTAGTTGCTTTTCAAGTAGTTCAGCATAGTGTCAGCATCAGATACTTCAAACGGGTCGCTTGGAGCATCGTCTTGGAAGCCAGCTTCAGAGAACATTTTCTTGATCTCGCCGTTTTCTACTAGCATAGAATAGCGCCAGCTGCGCATGCCAAAACCTAGGTTGTCTTTTTTGACAAGCATACCCATTTGGCGAGTGAAGTCACCGTTGCCGTCAGGTAAAAGGAAAACGTTTTTCGCGTTTTGGCTTTTGCCCCACTGGAACATAACAAACGCATCGTTCACAGAAATACAAATTACGGCATCAACGCCTTGCGCTTTGAATTCTTCGTATAGTTCTTCGTAGCGTGGTAGGTGAGATGTTGAACAAGTAGGAGTGAATGCACCTGGCAAAGAAAAAACAACGACTTTTTTGTTGTTAAACAAATCAGCAGTAGTGACGTCTTTCCATTCAAATGGGTTCGATCCTTCTAACGCTTCATTACGAACACGTGTTTTAAAGACAACATTAGGTACATTAGTAATCATTTTCTTTCCTTTTTTTGCGTATTAATAATTTGAATTTACGTATTAGCGATTTAAGAAACCTCGTTTCTGCAAGAAGCTTAGCATATGTTCGCGTTTCTTTTTCTGTACAGCGGCCGCAGTTTGCTCAGACCAATTACTGCTTTTCTGATTATCACCACGGCTTTGGTAATACGCCTGCATTTGCGCATCATAGGCTTTAACATCTTCTGCACAACGGCTGCTGTCGTAGCTGTCTTTATGAAGGATGACATCGACTGGTAGACGTGGTTTTAAATCAGGTTGTGCGTCTGGGTAGCCAAGGCAAAGACCAAAGATTGGGTAAACTTGATCAGGAAGATTCAATACTTCAGCAACTTGTTCTGGATCGTTGCGAATACCACCGATAAACACGGCGCCAAGACCAACCGATTCTGCGCCAAGCATTAGGTTTTGTGCAAAAAATGTCGCATCGGTTGTCGCTGCAATAAAGTGTTCTGTGTTGCCTTCTAACTCACCTAAGCCTTGCTCTAAGCTGCAATACTCAACGCGAGTAAGGTCTGCACAGATGACAAAGAATTCTGCTGCAGATTCGACCCATTTTTGACCGCCTGCCAGCGTTGCAATTTTCTGGCGATTTTCTTTGTTAGATACTTGAACAAGGGAATAGGCCTGAATAAAACTTGAAGAGGCCGCGCCTTGTGCGCACTGGATAAGTTGCTTGAGTAAAACTTCATCAATGGCTTTGTCTGTGTATTGACGAATAGATTTATGATTTGACTGAGCTTGAAGAATTGGGTTCATAGTCGACATCTTTTGAAAATGAGATGCATAGATACTAGAGGCTTAGTGGTGATGGGTCAAAGTACTATCAGTAATAAAGAAGTATAAACAGAGGAAAGACTTACCCATTTGGGGTAAGTCTTTCTATGTACAGGTGAAGTTTTTTTAGAAGCGGTATTCAGCACCAACACTAGCTTGTTTAAAATCAGAGTCAAAGTCTGAATTAGAATCAACGTTATCTGCGTTTAGATCAACGTCGTACCATGTATATTGAGCGTTAACTAGTAAGTTTTCTGTCACTTTGAAGTTAACACCTGCGCCTGCAAATAAGCTTCTATCGTCTGAACTGCCTTTAACCGAGGCGATGTTATAGTCGGTTTCATGCCAAAGCTGACCAGCCTTTGCAAAGAGCTCAACCGTTTGAGTGATAGGGATTGTTCCTTTTAACGCAGCTGTGTAACCAGTTGTTTCTGCATTTGCGGCACTGTTGCCGTAGCTGCCAAAGTCAATGTAACTACCTTCTAAGGCAAGGAAAGAGTTGAAACGGTAACCGACAATACCTTGTACTACATCGTTATCGTCATCAAAGTCATCATCGCTTTCCACTTTAAGATAACCGTAATTACCGCCAACATAGAAACCACTGTTGTTTTCAGCCATATCTTCCGCTTTCACTGCGGCACTGAATGAGGCTATAGCGATGCTACCTGCGATTACTGGAATAAATTTTTTCATTGTATAACTCCTTTTAGTTACTTAATTGAGAACTTTGCGAGTTGAGTTACTACTCTGGGACATGAATTTTTAAATGGCTAGTTTTCCGAAGGCTTTTACCTATTTGCTTCATTTTCTATGCGTTAAACCTAGGTAAGAAACGCTTTGCTGATACTTTATAGAGAGGGATTGAGCGGAGAAAATTAGGTTGAAGATAGTAAAAGAATTACATAAAGGTGCCAGAGCTTCGAAGTTACACTGGCACCTTTATGTATTTATTCAATGATATTGATGACTAGCCACTTCTCCCCATAAGCTTTCAATACGATTGTCTCGGCCGCAGCTTGCACGGTAAAAAGCATAACGAATGGGATTCTTGGTGTAGTAGCTCTGATGGTATTCTTCAGCAGGGTAGAACTTTTTGGCAGGAAGAATTTCGGTAACAATATCGTTTTTAAACGGTTTTGTTTTTTTGACCTTAGCTAGAGACGCTTCAAAAACTGCTTTTTGTTGGTCATCTTGGTAAAACATCGCGGTCTTGTAAGGAGAGCCTTTGTCACAGAATTGACCTTCGGCATCGGTTGGGTCAATTGTTTTCCAGTAATAGTCAGCCAATGTCTTTAAAGAAACGATGTCATCATCAAAATGAATGACAACGGCTTCAAAGTGGCCGGTATTTTTGGCAGATACCTTGCTGTACGTTGGGTTTTCAGTATGACCTCCTGTATAGCCAGAGACAACATCACTGACACCTTGAACCAATTCAAAATCAGATTCTACACACCAGAAACAACCGCCTGCGACTATCATGGTTTGTGGTGCGGCTTGTGACATGCTACTAAAAGTTGTTACTCCAGTAAGAAGCAGCAATCCTAAAGCGCTGTTAAATATATGTTTTATGCTCATTTTGTGTGTCCTTTAAATCATAAGAAATATGTCATCTAGCTCTTTGACGTTATGGGGAATGCTTTTCTTACATCTATTTTTTCTTACACTTATATAATAGATATAAACAGTAGGAGGAAATTGACATCTCGAATGCTAGATAAGGTGTAAGCAAGTTTAATACGTTATCTTCCTACTTAATGACCTATTTTTTGTACATTTGCATGGCACACTAGATGCGGTTCTAAAGGGAGCCGTTATTTGGCTGTATATATGCTGAGCATATTAAAGACATCTAAATAATCAATTAAACAAATATAGGATTGTCTTATAGTATGTTTAACAGTCAATTCAACTCTCATCTGTTCATGGATACGATCACTGTTAATTCGCACTGTTAGGTAGGTGAAGATTACCGCTGTGCTGTTTGAGGTTTGAAAAGAAATATTCTTTGTACAAATTTTAATGGGGTAGTCATGAGTGCATTTGTTACTGAACGTGTATTAAGCGTTCACCACTGGGATGAAAATTTATTCAGCTTTAAAACCACACGTAATCCAAGCTTACGTTTCGATAATGGTCAATTCGTTATGATTGGCTTGGAAACGGAAACTCGTCCTTTGATGCGTGCTTACAGTATTGCTAGCCCTAACTATGAAGAGCACTTGGAGTTTTTTAGCATTAAAGTGCCAAACGGGCCGTTAACTTCACGTTTACAGCATTTAAAAGTCGGCGATGATGTTTTGGTCAGCCGCAAACCGACTGGTACCTTGGTGACTCGCGATTTACACCCAGGTAAAAACTTGTATTTGTTGTCTACTGGCACAGGCTTGGCGCCTTTCTTAAGTGTTATTCAAGATTTTGACGCTTATGAACAATACGAAAAAATTGTTTTGATTCACGGTGTTCGCCACGTTAGTGAGTTGGCTTACGCTGACTTCATCGAAAAAGAATTGCCTGAAAATGAATTCTTCGGCGAGCAAGTAAAAGACAAATTAATTTATTATCCAACCGTGACGCGTGAACCGTTCCGCAATCAAGGTCGTCTGACCGATTTGATTCGCAGTGGTAAATTAGCCGAAGATATTGGTTTGCCTCAGTTGAATCCTGCTCACGACAGAGCCATGATTTGTGGTAGCCCAAGTATGCTTAAAGATACGTCCGCTTTGCTCGATGAACTTGGTTTTAACGAATCACCAAAAATCGGTGTGCCAGGGGATTATGTTATCGAGCGAGCTTTTGTCGAACATTAACTGCGAGAGTAATTTTCTCGCTGACAAATAAATTTAGGAGATGTTATGAGTACTGATACAAAATCGAATCAAGATTATGTTCCTCCAAAGGTTTGGACATGGAATACAGAAAATGGTGGTAAATTTGCCAGTACTAACCGTCCAATAGCAGGGGCAACGCACGAAAAAGTCCTGCAAGTCGGTAAGCATTCACTTCAACTTCATTCTTTGGCTACGCCGAATGGTCAAAAAGTTACCATCATGCTGGAAGAGCTTTTAGCTTTGGGAATCAACGAAGCAGAATACGATGCGTATTTGATTAACATTGGTGAAGGTGATCAGTTTGGTTCAGGCTTTGTTGAGATCAACCCTAACTCCAAAATCCCTGCCTTGATGGATCATAGTACCACGCCACCAACTCGTGTATTTGAGTCTGGTTCTATCCTGCAATACCTAGCTGAAAAGTTTGATGCCTTGGTACCAAAAGATCTAGCTGCTAAAACAGAATGTCGTAACTGGTTGTTCTGGCAAATGGGCTCTGCGCCTTATTTAGGCGGTGGCTTTGGTCATTTTTACGCCTATGCTCCAACGAAAATGCAATATCCAATTGATCGCTTTTCTATGGAAACCAAACGTCAGTTAGATGTATTGGATAAGCAGTTAGCGAATAATACTTATATGGCGGGTGAGGAATATTCTATTGCTGATATCGCGATTTGGCCTTGGTACGGCAATTTGGTGCTAGGTAATTTATACAGCGCAGCGGAATTCCTTGATGTGACTAGCTATAAAAACGTATTGCGTTGGGCTAAAGCTATTGAGCAGCGTCCAGCGGTACAGCGCGGTCGCATTGTTAATAAGGCTTTTGGTGATGGCGCTAAGCTTCAAGAACGCCATGATGCAGCGGATTTCGACGGCCTTATCTAGTAAAAAAATAGAGCTGAAATGGTGCATTTTTATAAAGAGACAAGGCATAAAATGGCTTGTCTCTTTTTTATTTGTAATAAATAAGAAGAGTTCAAAAAATAAACAGTTATTTGTGTTTATTCTGTGGCTTGTCACCATTTTGTAAGACGTGTCTGTGTTAGAATTGAGGCCTACGAAATCTGTTGGCCAGCATGATGCTGCAACCTACTCTTTGTTTGTGTCTATGTACTAGGCGATGTTTGCCTTTTTCTGCAGCGGCTAGATAAAAGAGAACAGCTCTACGTCTCATTTAGAGAGCTTTACCATGCAAAATTTAACGCAAGATGGACAAAACCTAGTTAACTCCCTTTCCCGTCGCTACAACCTAAGCTTTGATGCTGTGATGCACATGTTGATTGCCGTCAATAATGGCAATGGTTCGATGGCACAGTTCAACTGCCCTGAGCTGGGTGGTGGCGGTCAGTGGATGCGCGGCGGCATGACCATGGTGGGTGACATGTTCAACTATGGTTTGAAATCGACAGTGGATAACCTCTGTAATGAATTGGCTAACGGCCTGGCTAATATGCAAGTATTCATGCCATTACCAAAGGGCTCAAAATCCAGTAATCAATGGTGGCCGGGTGATCTTGGTCAGCCTTTTAGCAGCGGTGCGCAAAATAGCACGCGTTACGCTATTTTTCCGAATCGTTTAGCGGTTGAAGTGAATGGCAATGTGACGGTTTACGATACGTTAGACAATAATATTGGTGGCATAAGCCAGCAGCAGGGCGGTAATTCATCACTGACTTTTTCGAGCCAATACGGCACTATCCCGGTGAATACCTTACCTATTGTTTCTGGCGCAGGTTCGTCTAGCTCAAATACGAACAATCAATCATCACAACAGTCAGCTCAACAGTCAGCACAACAAAATCTAGCACCACAGAATAACTTTGTGGCTCCGCCTGCGGCAATGGCCTTTACGCCAGCGCCTGCGATGCCAGCTCCTCAGAATTTGACTAATGCATCGTCTGTTGATGAAGTGATTCAATTGATTGAAAAGTTGGCTAAGTTGCGAGATATGGGCGCGATTTCAGATAACGAATACAATTCTAAAAAAACAGATTTACTCAATCGTATTTGATTGAGTAAATAGAGTGTTTTGTTAGGTAATTGCAACCAATTAGAGCGGCAGAGCAGCATCAGCCAGTAACATAGCTTGCATGTTTTCTGCTGTCATTGGCATGGCGTAATAATAGCCTTGCCCGTAAAGGCAGCCTATTTCGATTAACATTTCTGATTGCGATTTATTTTCTATGCCTTCCGCGATGACTTCGCATTCAAAAGAATTTGCCAGCATGACGACAGATGACACGACGGCTTGTTTTCTAATATCCTGCTCTACTCCATCAATAAACGATCGGTCAATTTTTATGTGGTTTACATTAAGATTGCTGATGTAAGACAAAGAGCTCATGCCTGTGCCAAAATCGTCTATAGCTAATTTGATTCCGGCTTCTTTAAAGTTATTTAGACTTTGAGATATGTATTCTATGTTGACGCTGGTTGCAGATTCGATTAACTCTATTTCTAGTTTATTTGCTTCAATTTTATGATTTTTAAGGAGCCTAAGAGTGAAGTCTAATAAACTTGGGTCGAGTAAATTGTAAGGTGATAGGTTAATTGCGATGGGTGTAAACAGCCCTTGCTGGTGCCAAAGGTCAAGCTGTTCAATTGCGTTTGTAATAACGTAGCGGCCAAATTCTTGAACACGACCACTTTGCTCTATCAACTCAATAAAATGGGCTGGGGGTAGAAGCCCATCTGTTGGATGATACCAACGAGCTAATGCTTCAACACCAATAATATGACCATCTTTAAGTGACACTTTAGGTTGATAATGAAGCTTAATTTGCCTTTCAGATAATGCATCATCTAAATCGGCACGAAGTTTTAAGCGCTGGCGACCGCACTGTATATTTCTTTCATTAAACATACTCCAGCCACTGCGATTTTGTTTCGCTTCATACATGGCCGTATCAGCATATAGTATCAACGACTCTGGGTCTGTGGCCTGGCTTGGATAATGTGAAAGGCCAATGCTGGCACCTGTGCTAATCGCGAGTTTATTAATCATTACCGGCTCATTACAGGTAATGATTAATCTCTGTACAAGATTTTTAGCTTGCTCAATATCCACTTCTGGTGCCCAAATGATAAATTTGTCACCACCAAAGCGAACAAGCGTTTGAGCGTCGTCTAATACTTGACCTAACTTTTTAGCCACGTTTATTAAAAGAGTATCGCCTGCTGCGTGGCCGAATGTGTCGTTTACTTCTTTGAACTTGTCTAAATCGATGACAAAAAGACAGCCTTGTTTAGGGTAGTGGCTATAAAATTCTTCGTATTTTTTATGCGTTGGATCCGAGTGATCGATAATGATTGGGTGCATCATGTTAGCCAGAAACAGGCGGTTGGGTAATCCTGTTAATGAATCATGAGTTGCCAGATGAGCTAGTGAATCGTTTTTATCTTGAACACGTTTATTCATCCATGAGGATAGAGTTAGTGCGAACCAAGTGGCTAACCAGAAGACGATAATGGAGGTAATGATGAGGCGTTTCATCACAAATGTGAGTGTATTATCAATATATTCTGATGTCTTGATAATGATGACTTGGTATTTATCCCCTCTTACCACCTGCCAAAGAAATTGCTTTCCACTCATTGTTTCTTGGCCATTTGGCATATCAACGGTAGATAAAGACGTGCTTGTCAACAATATGAGTTTAGATAATAAGAGATCAATCTCAATAGGGTTCATTTTATGATCAATAGACCATTCTAGATTTGGTCCAGTGATTTTTATATAAAGCTCTGATTCCTCTAAATGACCATTAAAGTAGACCAACTTAATAAGTTCTGCGAGGTGTTCTTCAGGAGCTTTCTTGTTAGTAATGAGAAGTTCACCATGGATCAACATGGCTTGCCTATGTAGTGAGTCTAGCGCTGTTTTTAGACCCAGATCAGCCGCAAGGCGATAAGATACGACCGTATAAATAGAGGCGACAGATAACGCAACAGTAAGACATATCAGTATCAGCTTTAAGCGGAAGGATTTGTCTCTTTGTAACTCTAACAGTGCTGTCATAAAAACCTTGAGTAGGTGGAAGGCTTCTTATTTTTTAACTTTATAGGTACTAATCCCTGCGACATGATAAACGGGGCACCATCCTGACAATAGGGATATTAAGTTGAGTGCACCGAATACGCCTATTAATACTTCTAATACAGGCTCTTCTAAATAGTCGCCGTTGAAAAGAGCAAAACCAGTAAATACAATTCCTACAACGCCTCGAATTATTCTATCCGCAGGATGTAAATTTCTTTTCATTTAGGACTGCCTTTTAAATTTATTAATATCACGAGTACTGCAAAATAATCGGCTTTATGCGGATAAGAAACAATATCAAGACTGTAAGGAATTGCATCACATTTGTAATTGGAGTGTGTTGACAGGGCTTCCTGACTACAAAATAAGGCGCGTTTTGATGAAGTTTAAAAAAGCTTCAATACGAGATGCTAGAGCTGTGTGTTTGTAGTAGACCGCATTAACTTGCTCTCTGGGATTGGGTGTCTGTATGGATTCGATTAGTAGGCTGATCAAGCGTCCTGCTTTGATATCTTCACTCACCATAAAGTTAGAGAGTAAGGCAATGCCATTACCTGCTAAACACAATTGACGAACGGTTTCGCCGCTACTTGCTTTGATGTCAATTGACAGTTGAATAGGTGGTATTGTTGGCAGTTTGTTTAAATTGGCAATATCGGAAAAGCCGATGATATCGTGCAATGCTAGCTCCTCGACTGTCTTTGGTGTGCCGTTTATTGCCAGATAATCTGGCGAAGCAACCAAATGAAGTATGCTTCTTCCAAGCAAGGTGGCATGTAATCCTGAATCACTTAATCCTCCAATACGAATAGCAAGATCGGTGCGTTTTTCAATTAAGTCAATAATGCTGTCGTTCGATACTAGCTCAAGTTCAATATCTGGATAAGCCGCTCTAAAGGGTTTAATAAGAGGAACGAGTTGATGAAGTACAAAAGGACTAGCTGCATCGATGCGTAATCGCCCAGAAGGTCTGGTTTTTTGGGCAGTAAGCGCAAACTCCGCACCAGCAATCTGTTCCATTGCACTGCGAATCGCCATGATAAAGCGTTCGCCTTCCTGTGTTAGGCTGACTTTTCGTGTCGTGCGGGTAAACAAACTGCATGCGTGTTCTTGCTCTAAGCGAGTTATGGCACGAGATACTTTCGCCACTTGAATGTCTAATGCATTGGCTGCTGCAGAGAAGCCGCCATGATCGGCAACCGCAAGCAATATTTCTAAGTCTTCTGTTTTTGATCGAATGCCGTTCATTGCTTATTCCATCACATTATTATTGCTGTTATTGATAAAGTAATTTGTTACTTATGCTGTTTTTGTAAATATTAGCAAGCTTCATACTCCACTCCAACAAAACTTGAAATGTCTCTTTTAAAGGTAGCTTTCTTTAATGGAATGTTTCTTCAATATAGGAGTGCATGATTATGCCACTTGCTCTTTGGGCGCTGACTCTCAGTGCCTTTGCAATAGGAACCACAGAGTTTGTTATCGTAGGTTTGATACCGACGATAGCGAATGATTTATCCGTCAGTTTACCCAGTGCAGGCTTGCTCGTCAGTTTGTATGCGTTAGGTGTTGCGGTTGGCGCACCAGTGCTAACGGCTTTGACGGGCAAGCTCAATCGTAAATGGCTGCTCATTGGCTTAATGAGTTTGTTCATTCTTGGCAACATGCTGGCTTGGGCGGCACCGGGTTATAACTCGCTCATTGTTGCTCGTATCTTAACCGGATTGGCTCACGGAGTATTTTTTTCGATCGGTTCGACGATAGCGACACGTTTGGTGTCGAAAGAAAAAGAGGCCAGCGCGATTGCGCTCATGTTTACTGGTTTGACCGTTGCTCTTGTTACTGGTGTTCCGTTAGGAACTTGGATTGGACAGCATTTCGGCTGGCGTGCGACTTTCTTGGTGGTCTCAGCATTGGGCTTAATCGCCATGATTGGCAGCGCTATTCTAGTGCCAAATAATCTTAAACAATCCCCTAATGCCAGTTTGGTAAAACAAATGTCTGTATTGGTTAAGCCACGTTTGCTTTTGGTGTATGCCATGACAGCAGTGGGTTACGGCGGAACGTTCGTGGCCTTTACTTTTCTCGCCTCCATTCTTGAATCTGTGAGCGGTTTCCCATCTTCCGCCATTGGTTTGATCATGCTGGTGTACGGTGTATCGGTAGCGATTGGTAATATTTGGGGCGGAAAAATGGCTGACCGAATTGGTCCGATTAGTGCTTTGTCTTATATTTTCTTGGCTTTGGCTGCGGTGCTTGTTCTCTTTTACTTCACCGCGCCCTATCCATGGCTGGCCTTGATAACCGTATTGCTTTGGGGCGCTTTCGCTTTTGGTAATGTACCAGGCTTGCAGGTTTATGTAGTGCAAATTGCGGAACGAGAAACGCCCCACGCAGTAGACGTTGCCTCGGGTTTAAACATCGCTGCGTTCAATGTAGGCATTGCGTTAGGAGCGCTTATAGGCGGACACATTGTTGATCAATATCGCTTAATAGATACGGCTTGGGTTGGTGCGGTCATTGTTTTGGTGGCGCTGGTTCTGACACGCTTTAGCGGCTACTTAGATAAGAAAGACCGCTTTACGGTTCAATTAAATAACCTTTAACAGGAAAAATATTATGAAAAATACCAACTTTACGCTGGGAATGGGCACTTTTCGACTTCAAGATAAAGTCGCTTATGACTCTGTGAAAATGGCGTTAGAAGAAGGCTATCGCCATATTGACACTGCTCAAATCTACGGGAATGAAGCCGAAGTAGGGCAAGCCATTGCAGATAGCGGTATCCCAAGAGACGAATTGTTCATTACGACAAAAGTTTGGTTCGAAGCTTTTAGCGAGGACAAATTCATCGATAGTGTGAAAAAAAGCCTTACTAAGTTGAAAACCGATTATGTGGATTTACTTTTGATTCACTGGCCGTCGCCGCAAGATGAAGTCGATATGGTGTTGTATCTAAACGAATTGAAAAAGTCGAAAGATATGGGGTTAGCACTCGAAATCGGTATTTCTAACTTCACCATAGCGCAAACTCAACAAGCGCTAGACATTCTGGGTGAAGACGAGCTATTCACGAACCAGATCGAAGTGCATCCATATTTGCAAAACGACAAGCTAGTGAATTTTTGCCAAACTAATAAGGTTGCAGTGACAGGTTATATGCCGTTTGCCTATGGCAAAGTATTGGCTGATGAAACGCTAAAAGCTATTGCTGAAAAACACCAAATAAGTACTGCGCAACTAGTTATTCAATGGCTGGCTCAGCGCGATATTGTCACTATTCCGTCGTCTACTAAACGTAAGAACCTTACTTCAAACTTTGAGAAAGTAAGTATTACTCTAAGCGATGCAGACATGGATCGAATTGCCGAATTGGATTGTAATGATCGACAGGCCAACCCAGATTTTGCCCCTGAATGGGATGCATTTAGTTAGTTTTAAAGAATATTAGCGTTTAAAAAGCTGGCTTGTTGAGGGATTTGATTCGACGAGTTGGCTTTTTCGTTTTGGGAAAAATAGAAGAATAAAATAGCTGCGAAAAATACAAAATATGTAAGCAGAGGTTTTTCTTTGCTGTAGATAAGTAGATTTCATTTAGCACGGGAATCATCTAAGGTAAACTTTAGCTTAAAGTTTGCTGGAAAGGTCCATTTTTAATGTTTGTAAGGTTCCTGCGTCCAAACAATCTCTCCCAAAAAATGATGCGTGTGATTTTTTCCATTTATTTGGTTGTTACCCTTCTAATCACAAGTTTGCAGTTTTTGAGTGAATATCTGAAAACGCAGGATGCTATTGTCAGTGAATTACAGCAATTGGATGCAACCGTTCGAGGTCCTATTTCGACTAGCTTGTGGCAGTACAACCATAAGCAGTTAGATTCGCTCACTTCGGGGCTGATTCAAATGCCAATTATTGAAGGTGTGGATGTTTTAGACCAAAATTCGCAAAGTATAATATCGAAAAGATTCTACGACCCTAGCTCTGTTCCACTGTCTATTTTTGATTCAACATCAGAGTTAAGCTGGACTCTAAATGGCGAAAGCATACCTCTTGGTACGCTGGTACTTTATTCATCCTCAGGTGTGGTGCTAGAACGAGTTTGGTTCGGCTTTGCTTTGATTGCTATTACCGCATTCATCAAGTTAACTGTTTTATTCTGGCTGTTTATTTGGGCCTTTGACCGCTATTTAGCCGCTCCTTTAAGAGAGCTGATGTCGCAGGTGAATGAGGTGCAATTAAGCCCAAGCATTAGTAAGCGAATTAATTTATCAAACACTGACAATAATGAACTCAGCCAGCTTCAAGAACATATGAATAATATGCTCAGTGCCATGTCGACAGATCGAGCTCGACTGCTTGAAGGCGAGCAAGCCCGGCGAGATTGGTTAGAAGATGCTGTGGCAAAGCGCACCGAAGACCTACAAATTCTCAATGAAAAACTCAAACACCTCGCAACAAGAGATTCTTTGACTGACGTCTTAAATCGAGGAAGCTTTTTTGAAACAGCACAACAGTTGCTGGTTCTTTCCCAGCGTCAAAAATCGATAGCGTCTTTTATCCTGATGGATTTAGATTTTTTTAAGCGTATCAATGATACTTATGGTCATTTTATCGGGGACAAAGTACTGATCCACTTTACCCAAACACTTCAGGGCTTTTTAAGAAAATCAGACCTTCTTGGCAGAGTGGGCGGTGAAGAGTTCGCCATATTTCTTCCTGATACCGGATTAGATGCTGCTTGCCAGCTTGCTGATAAAATACGTCAAACTATAAGTGATGCCGCGTTAGAAGTGGAAGGTAAGACGGTCACTTATACTGTAAGCCTTGGTGTTGAGTCATCTGGTCCCGAAGATCAATTAATTGATGAACTGTTTAAGCGTGTCGATTTGAAGTTGTACGGAGCGAAAGGTAAGGGGAGAGATCGCGTTGAGAGATAATAAACTAAGAATGCTATCTTTCCTTATGTTTGCCTTGGGAGCTGGCGTGTCGAGTGTTAGCCATGCGAAAACACTAAAAGTGTGTTATGACCAATGGCCACCAATGACCATATTTCCCACAAAAGAAGTGCCTGAACGCGGTGTTGTCATCGATATGGTGGAGCAAATTTATTCATCAAAAGATTATTCCCTCGAATACTTTGAAGTGCCGCTAGCAAGGGGATTAGACATGGTAGCTGAAGGGCTTTGTGACATGCTGCCAGAATATCTCTATTCGAAGAATTCAGACAATGCCTTTGTCTATGCCAGTGAGGCAACATTTTCATACGCTACCGCTTTTGTTGTCAGAAAAAGTGACTCTTGGCGCTATCAAGGCATTCAATCCTTAAATGGCAAACGTATCGCCACGGGGCCGGGTTGGGATTACAGTTCGATGAGTGCTGGCTATCAACATTATATTGATGATCCTGCGAACTCGGATTTTGTTGAAGTAATCGCGGGTTATGATGACGTAGTTGATCGTATCTTCCATATGATTAAAGAGGATCGCGTCGACTTATACGCCGATAACGACCTTGTTCTTCAATATGTTTTAAACCAATTAGATTTAAATGATGACCTTAGAATTGTGCGTCCCGGTTTAGAAAAAAAATTAGTTGAAATGCCCATCTTTTCAAAAAAAATCCCCACCGACAAAAGACAAGAATTGATCAATATTTGGAATGAAGGACGCTTGGCGATGAAAGGCAAAAAAGAGCAGGCTCTTCTTAACAAGTATGAGGTATCATTAGAAAAGTAATGTAAGACAGTCCTTTTTTCTTTTTGAATGGATAGAAAATAATCGATAGATTCACTATCAAATCAACTCATTGAAGAGTTGACCCACCTAGAATTGACTCGTCCGGTGATCAGCCTGAGCCGCTATTTGTATCAGCTAAGAGATCATCATGCACGGATATTGAAATGCAAAGTAATACAACCGAACACCAGCTTGAACCGATTGATGCTGTTATCACTTGGGTTGATGGAAGTGCTGTGAAACACCGCCAGAAACGACAAAGATATATGGCAATGGAGTCTCTACCACTGCATGAGAATGCGTCGAACCCTCATAGATGGATGTGTAACGATGAAATCTTATACTGCATTCAATCGATCGAAAACCATGCGCCGTGGATAGGTAAAATCTGGATTGTTGTTGATGAAGAAGGCCCTGATTTATCAAGCCTCTCAGAAAGCATTAGAGCCAAGGTGCATCTTGCCTATCATGCAGAAATCTTTAACGGATTCACGCAGGTGTTGCCCACATTCAACTCTTTGGCGATTGAGAGCATGCTGTGGCGCATTGACGGGCTGAGCGAGCGCTTCATGTACTTTAATGATGATGTGTTCTTGACCGCGCCTCTAAATCCGACCGACATTTTTGACGGGCTTACTCCTATTTTGCGAGGCAAATGGGTTGACTACAGCGGTCTACTTATCAGTACCGAAATACGGAATGACCCTGCGAAATTTCACTATTTCATGCAAATAAATGCAGCCCAAATTATTGGTTTTCCTGCTACAGAACTGTTTTCTGCTGCTCATGTTGTGCATCCTTTTCGACGTTCAAAGATGGCCGAATTGTTTGCCCGGTATCCCGATAAGTTTCTCAATAACATTAAATATAGATTTCGGAATTTGGATCAATTTTTCCCGCAGGGACTGCACAATCACGCTTGTATAAGGGATAAAGAGGCCAAGGTTAGCACGACAGATGACCATCTTCATATCTCAAGCGGACATGGAAAAGGGCAACCTCCTGCCGACACCCTAGCGCTGTTGACCAGAGCGACAGAGCCTGAAATCAAGTTTCTATGTGTTAACGATCTTCCTCAACTGGTAGAGATTATTCCTAATGCTGAAGAATGGATTGCTCAGGCTATCGGCGGGTTTCCAGCGCTGGCTAAAAATACAACAATTGAGAGATTGTGCTTGCAATCAGAGGAGTCGGCGACAAATTTGGCAGAAGCATGATGTCGCTATCGAACAATGTAACAGCGGAATGAGTGGCTAGTTTACAAAGAAATAAGTGTGGCTAATGGTTTAGTACACTTAAATCAACCAGACAGACAGGCTATTAGATCTTTTAGATTGTGGAAGCTAAAGAGATGAGCCCACTTTCAGATAAACTCATTGAATAGTTGACCCGTCTAGAATTAACTAGTTCGACGGTGAACCTGAACCACCGTTACCTTTGCCGCCATTGCTTCCTGCACCATTACGATTACTTCCCATACCACCGCCATTCATTCCCATGTCACTAGACCAAGAAGGCAAAGTGACACCTTGTTCACGAGCCCGAATTAGCATTTGGTTGTGGTGCAAGTCACGAAATTTTTCGCGTTCTTGTTCTGTTTTTAATGCAAAATATTGCTGATGATATTGTAACCGCTCTTGCTGGGTCATGAGTTGAGAACCATAAACCATCTCCATGTCTTCACGCTGGATTTGATCCTTGTCTTGAGTTCTGTCCTGATCAGCTGCAAAAATCGGATTACTGGCCGTCATAATGGATGCACCAGCAATAATAGATAGTAAAGTGAGTTGCTTAAACATACGGATCTCCTTAAATAGGTAAAAAACCGTGTCGCCTAAGCCTTGCCAGCGATACGACCTAAGACTCAACCTCGCGGACACTCCGCGGATCAATTCTTAGTTCCATCATAGAAGTTTATTCCGACTAAGATCGTGCGCTACATCACATTAGATGAAATGAATATAACTCTTATTGTGTTATGTCTTTTTCAGTTGGCTATTTATTAAAGCCTGCTTTGCTATCTGTAGGTTAGCCTTAAACTTAGGGTCGAATTCTCATAGCTTCTTGGTTACTCTGGATCAAACTCTAATAAGACAGATTAAGGTATTTCATGCCAGAGCAACTAAACGACTAAACTCTCGATAAACAATTCGCCTTTTTATGTGAGATAGACCAACTAAAATCTGTTATCCGTAAATCGCCATTGATTGATAAATCACGAAGAGAGAACTCTGCCGAACATTCATGGCATTTGGCCATGTATGCCTTAATCCTAAAAGACAGTTCCGACAAGGAAATTAATATTGAGCGCGTGATCAAAATGCTCTTGATCCATGACATTGTTGAAATCGACGCGGGTGATCACCCGATACATGAAACGGTGGATAACACAGCTCAAGAAGAGGCAGAGCAAAAAGCTGGGGATCGTCTCTTTGGTTTATTACCAACATCTCAAGGTGAAGAACTCAAAGCCCTTTGGTACGAATTTGAAGCCGCTTAAACAAATGACGCCGTATTTGCGAAATCTCTAGACCGACTACAACCATTGATTCACAACGTGGCTACCAACGGCGGTACATGGATCGAAGGTAATGTCAGCCATGAACAAGTTAAACAGCGTTATGGGTCAGTGATTAGCGCGGGCTCAAAAAGAATCTGGAATCTAGTGCAAAAATTGGTTGGCCAGTATTTTCATAGATAGAGTCCGCTGTCTTGAATTAGCCTAATAGTAGAAAAACAGAAAGCCGAAAATTCAATGATTTTCGGCTTTCTCCTTTCTGATACTAATCGAAAGAGAGGTTAGTATTGAGAGTCTTTTAATACTCGTTCGCCATAGATGCCATTCTTTGGAATAGGTGTGTAGCTAGAGTTAGCCGCACGCATTACACGAATCCCCTCGGCACCTGCGTCGCGTGCTGAAATAATGTCACCATCCGCATCGCCGTAATAAACTTTGATGTCATTGTTTTTAATGTACTTAGTTTTCGTGTATTCAGTACGGCTTGATCCTGCAAAAATAACATCATGCATATTTTTGATATCAAAAGTCTTTTTCAAATACTCAGTAGTGAAATTACAATCAGAACCGGTACGACCTGTAATGAAATAAATGCTATCACCACGTTCTTGGTGCATCGCAATCAACTCTTTGGCAATATTCTTCGGCATGCTGAATGCGTCCCAGCCACAGTTTGCTTTATCCCAAAAGTCTTGATTCGTTAGGTAAGAATAACCGTTTGGCGAGAATTCTTGTTGGCCACGATAAAAAACCGGCGTGCTAAACAAGGTCGTATCATCGATATCAAAACCAACCGCAAAAGGCGCTTTGCCTTGCAGCTCTTTCTGAATATCCGCAACAGAAATCATCTTCACATCAGCTGGCATGCCCGCCGTGGTCATATCAATGGTGGAATAGCCTTTATGAGTGCCGGGTGTTTTTGGGTCTGCGTTAGCAGATAGACTGGCGACACAAGCCAGCACAATAGTCATGGTTCGTAAGGTATGGTTCATAGTGTTCCTTATAGGTTTCATTAGTAGTGATTTTCTCATTCTATCGCTAAAAAATACGGCTTGCTATCATCTTGGTTTGATTTGAATGAAGGGCAGAGTAAGCGTATTTACTTTTTATAAAGGACGGCAGTGGCAGTAAATATTGACAAAGTTCACTTGTAAGTTAACCTCGGGTCATTGAAATTTATAATAAAAATTATTTACAGAGGAAACCCTTATGAGTGATCTTCAAAAATACATAGCGAAAAGAAAAGAGAGCGACGCCAATTTTGCCGATAACTATGATGAGGGTTATCAGGTCTTTAAGTTCGGTGTGTTACTGAAAGAAGCGCGTATTAATGCAGGTCTGACTCAGCTTGATCTTGCGGATAAATTACACATCCAAAAGAGCGCGATATCACGAATTGAAAATCACTCTGAAGACGTGAAATTGTCGATGTTAGAGAAGTTCGCTTCCGCATTGGGGAAGAAGTTAGAAATCCGCTTAGTTTAAATTTTGCTAAAAACACAAAAGCCAACTCAATGAGTTGGCTTTTGTGTTTCTGGAAGATGTAAATCCTAGCTGTTCTTCTTCAATCCCAAGTAGTTCTCTATCCCTTTGATCTTATCTTCTGCGTGGTGGTTAACGTAGAGAACGGTGGTTTCTTTGCCTTGGCATATTTTCTCGATCAGCGCGAGGACGAGCTGGCGGTTCATGTCGTCTAGGCCGAGGCAAGGTTCATCTAGGATCAAGAGTGGCGGATGTTTCACCATGGCGCGGGCGATGAGCAGTAAACGTTGGTCGCCGTAGGAGAGCTTGTTAAATGGCTGGTCGCCGCGGTCTGCCATGCCGAGTAGTGCAAGCCATTGGTCGGCGATTTTCTTTTGGTTATCGGTGGATTTGCTGTACATGCCGATGCTGTCGTAGAAGCCGGAAATAATGACGTTTTTACAGCTGGTGCTGACGCGGTATTCCCATTGCAGTGCCGTGGAAACATAGCCGATAAATTGTTTGATTTGCCAAATGCTTTCGCCGTTGCCACGCTGAAATCCAAAGACGAAAATATCGTTGGTGTAGCATTGTGGATGATCGCCAGTGATCAAAGATAAAACGCATGTTTTGCCGCTACCGTTGGGGCCGCTGAGTTGCCAATGTTGGCCTTGCTGAATGGTCCAATCCAGTTTGTCGACAATGATCGTGTCGCCATATTTGATGGTTGCTTGGTTCAGTTTCACTAGCGGCTGACTTGGGTCGAGTGCTGGTAGTTTATTGGTTGGGTCGGCTTCTGGCACACTTAGGTCAGTGTTTTTCAAATGCAGTAATTGGTAGAGCTCGTTGAAGGCATTTTCGTCTTTTTTATCTACTGTCAGTTCCACTCGTCCCTTATCAACATAAGCCACATGAGTAATAAACTCAGGCATTTCATCAAAGCGGTTTAGCACCATGATCATCGGCGTTGTTTCTATGATAGAAGCGAGATGCGCTTGCAGCATGGCAAGGGTGTCGACGTCTAAACCATCGAATGGCTCGTCTAAAATTAGTAGGTCGGGTTTGCTGGATAAAGCGCGAATTAGCATGACTTTGCGGGTTTCGCCTGTGGAAAGTTTACGAAAGGCGCGGTCGAGTAGTTTGCTTAGGCCAAATTTTTCTACCAGTGCTTGGGCTAGCTCTGGATCTCGGCAGTTATCGAAAATTATTTCATGTACAGGTGTGCCGAGTGAAATCACGTCCATGATGTCGGCGTCGTCTTTTTTCAGTTCTTTGGCAATCAGTTCGGCTTGGGCTTCAAAAGACACCAATCCCACATTTTTTGGAAGACCAGTTACTGTGCCGTTTTCAATATCGCCCACTCCGGCTAAGACTGCTGCCAAAGCGGATTTACCGGCACCATTAGTGCCTGTAATCACCCAATGTTGGTTGGGTTCAATGGTCCAGTTAATCTCGCTTAGTGTAAAGCGATCATCAAAGTTCACTGTCACTTTCTTTAACTGGATAGTGTCTAAGCGGATGCTGTCCATGGTATTTCCTAATGTTTTGTTTAGAACAAGAAGAGACAAAAAAGCCGAGATCATTTATGTAAACAATCTCGGCTTTTTGAGTTTAAAGCACGATCTTATAAGCGAGCGCGCATTAATCTAATCGTCGTATTAAACGATTTTTTTCATATCCGCCATGTGGCCGCGTAACACCGCGCCAACTGCTTCTACTGGATGTGAACGAAGTGCTTTGTTTACTTCGATCAAACGAGCGTTATCTACGCCGTTGTCTTCTACAGAAAGACCTTTACCGATAACGTCGGTTTTGATGTCTTTCATGAAGTCAGCCAATAGTGGAACACAAGCGTGGTTGTATAGGTAACAACCGTATTCTGCTGTATCAGAGATTGTCGCGTTCATTTCGTACAATTTCTTACGAGCTATAGTGTTCGCGATTAGTGGAGTTTCGTGTAGAGACTCGTAGTAAGCCGATTCAGCAATGATACCAGCTGCTGTCATAGTTTCGAAAGCAAGCTCAACGCCAGCTTTAACCATAGCAACCATCAAGATACCGTTGTCGAAGAATTCTTGCTCAGAAATTTCTACATCGCCAGCAGGTGTTTTTTCGAAGTTAGTTTCAGCCGTGTCTGCACGCCATTGAAGAAGATTTTTATCATCGTTCGCCCAGTCTTCCATCATAGTTTGAGAGAAGTGACCACTGATGATGTCGTCTTGGTGCTTGTTGTACAAAGGACGCATGATCACTTTTAGTTCTTCAGAAAGATCGAATGCTTTGATCTTAGCTGGGTTAGAAAGACGATCTAGCATGTTGGTCACGCCGCCGTATTTCAATGCTTCAGTGATAGTTTCCCAACCGAATTGGATCAAACGAGATGCGTAGCCAGCGTCGATGCCTTCTTCAACCATTTTGTCGAAGCAAAGGATAGAACCAGTTTGCAACATACCACAAAGGATAGTTTGCTCACCCATAAGGTCAGATTTAACTTCAGCGATGAAAGAAGACATCAACACGCCTGCTTTGTGACCGCCGGTACCTACCGCGTACGCTTTTGCTAGCGCAAGACCTTCGCCTTTAGGATCGTTGTCTTCGTGAACAGCGATTAGAGTTGGAACACCGAAACCACGAACGTATTCAGCGCGAACTTCAGAACCTGGGCACTTAGGAGCAACCATGATTACTGTTAAGTCTTCGCGGATTTTCATGCCTTCTTCTACGATGTTGAAACCGTGAGAGTAAGATAGGCAAGCGTCTTTCTTCATAAGAGGCATAACAGCAGTAACAACTGGAGTGTGTTGCTTATCTGGTGTTAGGTTCAAAACTACATCGGCAGTTGGGATCAAATCTTCGTAAGTGCCAACAACAAAACCGTTTTCAGTCGCGTTTTTCCAAGACTGACGTTTTTGTGCAATCGCTTCAGGACGCAAAGCGTAAGAAACGTCTAGACCAGAATCACGTAGGTTCAAGCCTTGGTTAAGACCTTGTGCACCACAACCGATAACAACCATTTTTTTGCCTTTAAGCGCTTCTACGCCATCTGCAAATTCAGAGCTGTCCATGAAGCGACATTTTGCTAATTGAGCTAGTTGCTCGCGTAGCGGCAAAGTATTGAAGTAGTTAGCCATGTTATACACATCCTATAGATTTGATTAATGTATCAACGATAAAAACACGCTGATATTAAAAATGGATTACACAGTCGCCAAGCCATGCTTTTCATGACGTCCTGCGAGTAGGGCTAATCTATCCTAGTGGGATCTTTTCGTAAATTGATATATTCGCAATATAGTGTCCCATTTTTTGCAAACATGTTTTATTATGGGCGAATAGTAGGTGACTAAGGTTTCATGATGAATATTAAGACGCTTAAACAGTTCCTCGCCTTGGCGGAAACATTGAACTTCGGACGCGCCAGTGACGAATGCCATATCAGTATTTCTGCCATGTCGCGTAACATTCGGCACTTAGAGGATGAGCTAGGTGTAGCGCTGTTCAACCGCGACAATCGCACCGTGGCATTGACCCAAGAAGGGCAGAAATTTCTCAAGTATGCGCGTGATACCAGCCGACAATGGAACTTAATTCGTCATGAACTGACGGATAATTCCGACCAGCTTAGCGGTGAAATCAGCCTTTATGGCTCAGTAACAGCGAGTTACAGTTTTTTGTATGAGTTGCTGCGGCGTTTTCGTATTGCCTATCCTGCTATTGAAATCAAACTGCGCACGGGTGATCCAGAACACGCTATAGCCCATGTTCTCGATGGTAAAGAAGACATTAGTCTTGCTGCACGTCCAACTAACTTGCCTCGAGGATTAGCCTTTAAGCCTATCGCTATTTCGCCCTTGTTGTTTATTGCGCCTCTTGAACAACAAGTGCCGAATGTGCCAACAAACACGCCAACTACGCCGGAAGAGTGGGCGAATATTCCAATGATTCTCTCGGAAAGCGGTGTGTCTCGAACGCGTGTCGATGAATGGTTTCGCCAGCACGACATCGCGCCACGGATTTATGCACAAGTCACCGGTAACGAAGCGATCGTGAGTATGGTGAGCCTAGGTTTTGGTATCGGCGTGGTGCCAAAAATCGTCTTGGATAACAGCCCATTGGTGGATCGAATTAAGGTGCTAGATGTACAACCTGAATTGGAGCCATACGATATTGGTTTGTTTGCTCTGAAGAAAAGCTTGAAGAACCCGCTGGTAGAAGCGTTTTGGAATTTGATGGAAGAAGAGACGCCGTAGCGCCTCTTCTCTTTTTTTGCTGCGTGAGGTGGAAAGCTTAATTTACTTCCAACCACCTTGGTCCATTAATTTAACCGCTTGACGGTTGTTTTCACCTAATACACTCAAAGACACTTTATCGGCTTTGAACTCACCAAACGTTGCTAAGCTTTTAGGTGGCGCCACGCCTTCGATCACTGCGTATTCGTTGTTCACGTTGGCGTACCATTCTTGGCTTTGCTTATTGGTTAAGAAGTCAATGAGCTGTTGAGCGTTTTCTTTGTTTTTCGCGGATGCGGTGATGCCAATACCGCTGACATTCACATGAGCGCCACGTTCGTTGTCAGCTTGGTTAGGCCAGAACATTTTAAGCTTGTTAAAAACAGCGCGTTCGTCTGCCTTGTCGCTTAACCCTAAACGGCCAAAGTAATAGGTATTCGCTATGGCAATGTCACAAACCCCCGCAGCTGCGGCTTTTAGCTGATCAGTGTCGCCGCCTGCTGGTGGACGAGCAAAGTTGGCTACTAAACCTTTAATCCACTCAAGAGTTTGCTTTTCACCGTTTGCATCTATCATCGAAGCAACCAAAGATTGGTTGTATATGTTGTTAGAAGAGCGAATGCAAATTTTGCCTTTCCATTTAGGGTCAGCTAGATCTTCGTAAGTTGATAGATCAGCAGCGGATACAGTCTCTGGATTATAAAGGATAACGCGAGCACGTTGAGAAAGGCCGTACCAGTAACCTTCGCGGTCTTTTAGGTGCTCAGGCACGACTTTGTTTAGATTGTCAGTTTCAAACGGCTGAAGCACACCTGCTTCTTTTGCTCGGTATAAACGTCCTGCATCAACAGTAATGAATACATCGGCTGGGCTAGCGTCACCTTCTGATTGTAGTCGGCTCAATAGAGTATCCGCGCTACCGGTAATTAGGTTTACTTTGACATTGTTTTCTTTTGAATAGATATCTAACAAAGGTGCGATAAGTGCTTCGCTGCGAGCAGAGTAAATATTAACCTCGCCACTTGCCTGAACGGATGTACTGCTAAAAGCGAGTATCGAGGTTGCGCCAGCTAAGGTTATTAGTGATGTTTTTGTTGTTGGACGTTTCATTACGGGTTCCTATCTATAGTATGAAGTTGGGACTGCCAATGATTACTTCGCTATAGACAGACGGGAATGGAAATCGTTCCCGTTTAAGGTTGTGTTTTTAATAAATTTTCTATGTATTACTGAAATACCGGACAAACACAATTTCTACCGTCTGATTTTGCTTCGTACAATGCCTTGTCTACCATATCGAGAGCGTTTTCTAGGTCTGTAGTTGGGTCTAATTCAATAACACCTGCAGACAGTGTAATGTGTACTGATTGTTGATTGATTAAGAAGGTATGAGTCGCCATGCCTTTACATAATCTCTCTGCGGTTTTTAGTGCGTTTTGTATATCGGTATCTCGCATTAAAATATAAAACTCTTCGCCACCAACACGAAACAAAGTGTCTGAGGAGCGTAATTGGCTTTGTAACCAGTTAGCGATTAATTGCAGTGCTTGATCGCCTCCACCATGACCAAATTTGTCGTTGATTTTCTTGAAAAAATCTACGTCTAACGTCATTAAGCTAAGTTTTTTCTCTGAGTGTTTTCGTTTATCGAACTCGTCGTGAATGATGAGATTAAACTCTCTACGATTTGACGTTCCAGTTAAGGGGTCTGTACGAGTGGCTTTATCTAATTGGCGTATTAATTGATTACGCTCAGTAACGTCCAGCATGACGCCAACTTGTCCTAAGGCTGTACCATTTGATTTAGTGAAAACGGCTTTATTGAACTCCATTTC
The DNA here is from genome assembly GCF_002806845.1 of Marinomonas sp. ef1. Lineage (NCBI taxonomy): Bacteria > Pseudomonadati > Pseudomonadota > Gammaproteobacteria > Oceanospirillales > Oceanospirillaceae > Marinomonas > Marinomonas sp. ef1. Next base: position 155,549 of record NZ_NHTT01000007.1, read on the forward strand.
ATGGAGGGAACCGTCGGAAAATCGTACTTCCGCCTCATAACACTGCGTGCCGCCTTTGGCTAATAATTGGCAATCAGCTTTATAATAAGTGTCTGCGAGGTGTTTTGGCGCTACATCATATACAGAATGACCAATGACTTTTTCACGAGAAAAACCAAGGGATTGACAAAATGCCGTGTTGCAGCCTCGATAAATATGCAAATGGTCTTTGAAAAAAATAGGTACGGGAATCGCATCTATGATGACTTGTAACACGTCATTTTCAGTTTGATTGGAAGGGTTTAAAGTAAAACTTGAGAGTTCAGATATTATCCACGCAGCGAGATGTTCGTCATCACGTGCAAAACAGTTTGCTGCTCCTCTTTGTATCCATGTAACGCTTCGTTCTAAGCTCCATTCGTCGACGATAACTATGGTCTTTCTGGATGCTAAAAGAGGCCAATCAGATGCTTTTATATCTTTTTCTGCAAGTAATGCGACAGATAGAACAGGTGACTGATCAATACTTTGTACAGCTTGCCATTCGACGGCTTGCCCACAAGTCAATAATAGTGTGTCTAGTTGCGTCTTCCATGATGCTAGTTGAGGTGAAAAATATAAAATAGAAGGCGTCATTGGTACTCATAGCGGTTTATTTATTAATCAACATCGTCTCATAGGTGAGGGGGGAATTCTGTAAAAAAATGTAGGAATTTTAAGAACCTATGTGCGGATCTTGTGGTGTTGTCGTAACAAAGAAAGGTAGAAGTTACAGCCATGAAAAGCGCCTAACCATTTAATAAATGGATAGACGCATAGAGGATTAAGGTGGTTGGTATTAAAGCTTAAAGAAGCTTAATTGCTGCTGCACGTCGACACTGCTTTGAGCCATGTTAAGACCTGAACGTTTGGCCATTTCTGCACTTTGTTTTGTTAAGCTTTGCACAGAGTGCATTTTCTTGGTGATGTCTTCAGATACTTGCGTTTGCTCTTCTATGGATTGAGCAATGTGTTGAGCTTGCGCTGAAATTCGTTCAATGCCTGTTAAAATGTTGCCTGTGAGTTCGTTGGTTTTTTCGACTTGTTCTCTAGACGAGTCGACTAGTTTTAAGCTGATCTCCATACGATTGACCGCCTGCCCACTGGCAGTACTAAGTTGAGCTAAAAGTGTTTCAATTTCATTTACGCTATCTTGTGAACGTTGCGCTAGAGTTCGAACTTCGTCTGCAACAACGGCGAATCCTCGGCCTTGTTCGCCTGCACGAGCTGCTTCTATCGCAGCGTTCAGGGCAAGTAAATTGGTTTGCTCTGCGATACTACGAATAACATCTAAGATGGTTTCTATATTGGTTGTTTCTTGGCGTAGTTGAGTAACAACAGTTCCTGTTTCTTTTAAGGAGCCAACCAGCTGATTTATTGCGTCTAAGGTTCCGTTTGCTGTGGTTAAACTGTTTTGTGCCACAGTGCGAATGTTATTGGCGGCGTCGGCTGATTGTTGAGTGTTGTCAGCAATGGTGCGGTTATTAGCGGACATCTGATCTAGTGCCACAACCACTTGAGTGGTGTTGTCCATAATGTGAACAGAATATTCGCTTACCTCTTGGTTTACCTTTAATACTTCTTGGCTATTTTCATTTACTTTGTTTACCGAACTAAGAACACCAGCAATGACAGAGCGTAGATTTTTCGCAGAGGTATTAATGGCATTACCAAGTTCAGCAATTTCATCGCTTCCTGACACTTGAACTGGCTTATTAAGGTGGCCTTGTGCCATATTTTGTGCGGCGTTACGAACTGCCAAAATACCACGTACTATGTTGTTGGATATTAAATAGCTAAGTGTTATGGAGATAACCAGTGCGATTAAGATAGAAATCCAAAAGCCGATTTCAATTTCTGCAACAAGACTTTCCGTTTGTTTTTTTGCTTCAATGACTTCGGTGTTTGTCTTGTCTGTTAGAAGCGCGAAGTATGTCATCAGGTCATTGTATGAGCCGATGAAAGCAGAAAATACGGGGAAGGGCGCTTTGTTATCGGCCGAATTTTCCATCGCGCTGACGAAAGCTTTTGTTTTACTTTGAAAATTATTAAGCAGTGTTTGTAGCTTTCTAGATTCGTCGGATTTATCAGAAAGGCCTTTGTTAAGCTCATTAATAAGAGACGGTGTTGTGTTGTAGCTTTTTGAGATAGCTTCTAAATAACCTGGGATTTGCTGGTCGAGTGATAGTAGATAAGCAATCTGTAACCCTCGGACATTGAGGACGATATTAACCTGTGCTTCTTTCACTCGCTCTAAATTGAGCGAAACATTGTGGTTTTCTTCATAGAATCGGTCAAAGCGAGTTGCTAATTCTGTACTTTTTGCTTTTATTAAACTTAATGCCACCAAAAATATAATGATGATAGATAAAATGAGGGTGATGAATTTCGCTTTTACGGATAAATTGTTCATGTCGGTTCCTTCAACGTTGATAGATTATCTCGCGTGATCTTGGTGCTGTTTTTTTGCGTTATTTTGGTGCGTAGTTTGTATGGCATTTTCCATAAAAAATCAAAGTAATTCTTCTTAAAGAAAAATTATTTGGTAAGGGAGAAGGGGATGTTTAGACTTTCTAAATTGATCAGAGCTAGCATTAAGATAACTATCAATAAACATCCATATTTCACTATTCCGTTATGCTTAAAAAAGTGGACAATAGCGGTCTTTCTTGTCGCTCTCATTCCTGCAGGTCATCATGATATCAATTCCTTCTACTGAGGATACGGCTTCTCGCCGTGTTCAATACTTGCGCGTTTTTGTGCTGGGCTTCAGTGCTTTTATTTTTAACACCACAGAATTTGTTCCTGTGGGGTTGTTGTCGGATATTGCGCAAAGCTTTTCGATTCCGCCTGCACAGGTTGGTTGGATGCTGACTGTCTATGCGTGGATTGTGGCGCTTATGTCACTGCCAATGATGTTATTGACGCGTAAGCTAGAGCGTAAGACGTTATTGCTAGGTCTGTTTGCCTTGTTTATTGCCAGTCATATTTTGACGGTCGTGGCGTGGAACTTTACGACGTTGTTGGTGAGCCGTATCGGAATTGCGTTTGCCCATGCGGTGTTTTGGTCGATTACCGCTTCTATTGCGATTCGTGTTGCTCCGCAAGGAAAACATACCTTTGCGCTGAGTGTACTGGCAACGGGGACTGGACTGGCGATGGTGCTTGGCGTGCCTGCAGGCCGTATCATTGGTCAGCTTTTAGGATGGCGTACGACGTTTGCTGTTATTGCGATCATCGCATTAATTATCATGTTAGCCATGTATCGCTTGTTGCCCAATTTGCCTAGCTTGTTTTCGGGTTCTCTTAGTAAGGTACCAGAAGTGCTTCGTAATAAAGTATTGCTAAGCATGTATTTATTTATCTTTATAATTTTTTCTGCTCATTACACGGCTTACAGCTACATAGAGCCCTTCTTAAAAGAGATCGGTTCAGCCAGTGGTCAATTCACCACGTTGGTATTATTGCTGTTTGGTATGGCGGGGATTGTCGGAAGTGTGCTGTTTAGCTACTTTGGTGAAAGAGCGAATACTTTGATGTTAGTTTCTAGTGTCGTCATCGCATCATTGTGTATGAGTGCATTGTACTTTGTCGCACCAAGTGGCTCTTTGCTGATTACCAGCGTTTTGTTGTGGGGTGCGTCGCTGATGATTATTGGCTTGAGCATGCAGATACGAGTGCTGAAAGTAGACGATACTGCCGCTGATATTATTATGTCTTTGTATTCTGGCATTATAAATTTGGGTATCGGTGCGGGTGCTTTGATTGGTAATCAGGTTATTCAATTTGTTGGCTTGGGGAGTGTCGGTTTCACTGGTGCTATTTTAGGTGTTTGTGCTCTAGCGGTGATTGTGACGCTACTAAAACGTATTGGTAAGCCTACCGCAGTATAGAATTTTATCTATGAGTGTTGTTAAGTACAGATACGAAAGTGTATCTGTACTTAGTTTAAATTCAGTTAATATTATCGATATGCGTTGCTTGATCCCGGCCTTGGGCTTTTGAATGGTAAAGTGCAATATCAGCATTTTTCATTAACGTGTCGGTGTCAGTTTTTCCGTTTTTTACTCTAGTTACAATACCTATACTTACCGTGATGGCATCTGCTATCTTGCTTGTTTTATGCTCTATGTTTATTAACTCAATTACTTGTTTCATTTGCTGGGCAATTTCTTCCGCTTGTTTTGCGCTTTTATTTGGAAGGATGACAACAAACTCTTCTCCGCCATAGCGGGCGAGCAAATCGGTTTCTTTGTTAATTATACTTTCTAGTGACGAGGCAATTTTCTGTAATGCTTCATCACCGCTAATATGTCCATATGTGTCATTATATTGTTTAAAATAGTCGACATCTATTAGCAGGATGGACAGGTCGTACCTGCTACTTTTGTCTGATGACAGTTCAACTAACAAGCGCTGATCAAACGCCCGTCTGTTAGCTATATTGGTCAAACTGTCTGTGAGAGACAGGCTCTCCAAGCGGCGTGTTTGCGTATTAATCGTGTTTGAGAACTCATCAAAAGCCTGAAATAACTCATCAATCTCATCCCTATTTGAAGGAAGGTTGTGTGAGCCTTTGGTCATTAGGTTAATTTTTTGAGTTAAGGTTCGTAAGCGCTTAACCGCATAACTATAAAGTCCTAATGTCGCAATGATCATTGTGGATAATAAAATAAAACCACAAATGAACCATATTTTCTGTGTTGTCATCCCTTGTGCCAGTGAGGCTATTTTGCCGTTTAAATTATTATATTCAACAAGGGACTGTTGGTTTGTTATGTTGCTGTAGTCGCTGATCATATTATGGATGAAATGCTCGCGCCCGCGAGTTCTACCGATAATTCGAAGATAATTTGCCTGTTGTTCTGCAAGATTTTCAGGATCTGAAAGGATGCATCTAAGATCAGTATTAATCTGTTCAACTTGTTTTTTTAATGGGGCAGCAAGGTTTGTCGAAACCACATCCATGTTCTGTAAGTTGAGTTCGAGTAAACGATGTATTTCTTGTAAATCGCTTAATCGTTCAGTGTTTTCTATTTTATAGGCAAATGAGAGTGTTTGTAATAAAGCAATCTGCCATTGCATAAAATACGTTTGCTCCAATGGCAAGATATTAGTGGGTGGGTTTATTTGATCTGCTTCAATTTTCAGATCCCATATTTTTTTCAAGTTAACTTTTATTTTATAGGCTAGGTCTAGTTTCTGATCAATTAAGACGTTGAGGTGCTCGGTTTCTTCCTGAGTGGTTTTGAGCAACATAATGACAGTTTGGTTATCGGTTATTTTGCTGGTTTCTTTTTCTAGTGCTTTGAGCTTTTCTGTTACCTCTAATTCGGCAATTCTTCTTTCTGCCGGTGTTGTTGCGGAGGTTAAGGACTCAAGTGCAGACATCAATTCACCTGATTTTAACGCGCTTCTAGTGGCATTATTCATCGCTGGAATAGTATTGAGAGTTAAGTCATTAAGTATGGATTTAGTTTGCTCTAACCTAGTTTGCAATACATACCCAACGCTAACAAAAAGCAATAACCCGATAACTAGTAATATGCCCAGTTGTTTTACTAAGCTTAATCGCCGATTGTTACTTGTCTTTGAAATAGGGGAAAATAGCGGTTTGTTGTTCATGTTTAATTTTCTACCGCTAGATTTTTTAATCGACCATCAATTTTAGGAGCAATGACTTTTTTCTGGTGAATTTCAACGCTCATGATGTCTGATAGGGTTAAGCTGTTGGTTTGTTTATAAGTCAGTGCTTTGCTGTTTTTAAACATAGTAAATCCATCGCCACCATTTATTAGATAGTCGAGCGAGACAACTTTATAGATTTGTTTTGGTTGTAGCGGTTGTTTGTTTAATGTAACAGAAATCAGGCGTTTGCCTATGGGGCGTGACGAGTCATAAGTTACTTTAATTCCAGCGACTTGTAAAAACTGGCCACTTTGTGATTCTAATTTGCTGAGGCCATGCTCTAGTGCGTCCATTATTTGTTGCCCGGTTGCTTCTATTAACTGGAGGGTATTGCGATAGGGTAGCATGGCACGAATGTCTCTTACTGTAAGAGGCGACCCTGCTTGGAGTATTTTTTCACTTCGTAATGTACCGCTATTTATAAGAGCAATTTGAGCATCGGTAAAATCTTTTAATGTATCTGTAACCAAATTGGCAAAGCCGTTTTCAGAAGTACGCAGTACTTTTCGTTGTAAATTAATTTGTGTGTCGGTTTTACCTATTACTTCGTTTAATAATGAGTTGAGTCTATTATCGTATTCTTCTTCCAACTGCAATACTTTAGGTTTTGCAGGAAGAGAAGTTAGATCAACACTGATCTCTTCGATGACCAAACTATCGTGAGGGTGATCTGGTTGCCAGGTAAGTTGAATAACCGCAGCGTCACTCTTTTTTGCCAGCACAAGATTATTTGGATGTCGTGGGGAATTTAAATAAGTATTAGAGTGGAAGTTTTGATCCTCAAAAAGAGCAAGATCAATGATGCCTTGTTCCAATAGTTGGTTAATAACAGGAGAAAAAGTGGAGTAATGTAAAACAATTAAATCTACATTTTGCTTCCTAAGTAATTTAGCTATTTCCAAGACTGCTTGTAGTGGCGGTGTAATTACTAGTCTTTTTGTTGGGTACTTTTCGGTAACGATTGGGTCTAGTATGGAAATGAACCCTAGTTTCACCCCACCTTGTTTTAGCAAAGTATAGGCTTCAATGCCTTCTGGTGATTGCTTGGAGATAGGGTCATATAAGTTGCTTGATACGATTGGAAAAGCGGCTTCATAGGTACGTAATATCAGCTCATCTTCTTGATAGCTAAATTCCCGTTTTGAAACTCCCATAGCATTAGGTTCGAGGCTATTAAGTACATCAATAATATGGGCGCCCCTGTCCATAGAGGATAGCATGCTTGGTCCTAAGCTTTCGCCACCGAAAATGAAAAACGTACTGGTACTTTTTTCTCTATAATCATCAATAAGAGTTGCTAACTGAGCATAGCTGCCATTTTCTGCATCGTTAATTGTCGACATTTCAGCATCAAAAATAATGGTCGCTTGTTTCTCTGCAAAAGCACTGTTTTGAGCAAAAAAAGTCAGAAGAGTAAGTAGTTTTACAATAGTCAGATAGCGCATTTTGAATGTGTTCATCCATTAGTCTTATTGTTGTTTCATTATTGATAAATATTTTATAGATCGACCTTGCTTAAAGTTAACCTGTTTAGTTGTGCTATTTTCTGATTTTTACATAACAGATCGTGCATGTCGTCATCAAAAAAGTGTTTTATGATCACTTTTAAACACTAAAGTAGTTAAGCCCTTTCAAAAACTTAGGTTTTATATCCTAACTTTTACAGTATCTAACTATGTTAATATTTAAGTTCATTGTTTGGATTGATTTTTATGCTTTATATCCTAGCTTTAGTTGTACAACACTTATCAAGAACCCTCTATGTTTAATTGGTTAAATGTCTCTATGACACGAAAAATAAGCAGCCTGTCTTTTGTTCTCTTATCGTTTCTCTTTGTGGTGATTCTTTATTCAACGTATCAGACACAAAAAATCTACAAAGAAATGCAAGAGGTCGCGGAGATTGATATTCCACTTTCCGAAGTCATTGCTGATATAGAAATTTTGCAGCTTAAACAGCATTTATTGATGGAGGGAATTCGTCTACAAGGCGATACTTTTTTTGCTGATGAAGTATCACAGACCAAAAGTGTCAAAGGCTTTGATGAGTTTAGTCAGCTGCTATCTGCACAGCTTGATAAGAGTATTAGCATACTTCATACAGGCATGATATTCGGCAGCATTCGTATCAAAGTAGAAGAACATCAATCCTTGATTCAGCAGATTAGTGTGTTACATAGCCATAGAGTAGGTTTCGAAAACTTGTTCTCTCGGTTTTTGAACAAAGGCGAAGAGCATTATTCGGTATCGTGGGCTGAGCTAGAAAAACAAGATAATTTATTAGATTCTCAAGCCGATGAGTTGCTTGTGAATATTGACCAACTCACGATGAAGGTCGCCGCGACAGTAGAAAAACAAGAACGTGATTTTATGGTTGTGAATGCCATACTCGGTTTTTCTGCCTTTGCTATTGGCGGCTATTTAACCCTTTATACGATTTTGTCTTTTCGTCAGAAGGTGGGTTCGTTGCGTGGTCAGATAGAGTCTTTGCATCGTTCTATTTCTCCTGATGAGAGTAGCGATGCTACTCGCAATAAAGGTTCTGATGAATTGGATCAGTTGGAAAAAGATTTAAAGATTCTGATGGCACGTTTCTCGTTGGAAAAAGATAATCGTGACGAAGTTGAAACTCAGCTGATTGAGTTAGCCACACGAGACAAGCTAACTGGTGCATTTAATCGTCACAAATGGGACGAACAAATCAAAGATGAACTGGCGCTTGCCAATCGCGGTCATCATTTTAGTTTGATTTTGCTAGATGTTGATCATTTTAAGAAAATCAACGATGCCCATGGGCATGACGTTGGTGATAATGTACTCAAATTACTGGTTAATACCTTGCGAAAACGTCTACGTGAAACAGACATGTTGTTCAGAATCGGCGGTGAGGAATTTGCTGTATTACTAAGAGATACAAATTGTGAAGATGCTGGAGTATTGGCTGAACAGTTACGCAAGAAGATTGAAACTTTGAATGAAGATGGCATGCCAGCATTTACCATCAGTTTAGGCGTGACTGATTATCAAGATTTTGATGATCAGAGTCGTATCGTAAAACGCGCCGATATCTTACTCTATGAGGCCAAAGGTGCTGGACGAAATCGAGTTATGATCGGCTAACTTTTAGCTTTATTTATGCAACATTTATCAAGAAGCTTTATATGTTTAATTGGTTAAATATATCTATGACGCGAAAAATTAGCAGTTTGTCGTTTATTCTTTTGTCATTTTTATTTGTCGTGATTTTTTATTCTGCTTACCAATCTCAGCGTATTTATAAAGAAATGCATGAGGTAGCAGAAATTGATGTACCGCTCTCTGAAGTAATGGCAGACATCGAAATGTTGCAGCTTAAGCAGCATTTATTGATGGAGAGTATTCGCCAACAAGGTGATGCTTTTTTTGCTAATAAATCCATGCAAGCGAAAAGCGTAAAAGGTTTTGATGAATTTAGCGAACAGCTTGCCGCTCAGTTGGATAAGTCTACGGAAATACTACACACTGGGCTTGGTTTCGGTAGCGTAAGAATTAAATTACTTGATCATAAGGCTTTAATTGAACAAATTAACCTTCTGCACCAACATCGAATGAGCTTTGATCGTCTTGTAGATGATTTTCTAGAGCAGGACAAACAAGGGTTTTCAACATCTTGGCAAATATTAGAACAGCAGGATAAAGATTTAGATGCCCAGGCTGATGAGATGCTCAGAAAAATTGACCAATTAACCATGAATGTTTCGGCAACGGTTGAAAGTCAAGAACGTCATTTTGTGATTATGAATGCTATTTTGGGTGTATCTGCTTTTGGTATTGGTACTTATCTAACCTTATATATCATCATTACTTTTCGTAAACGAATTTGGTCACTACGTGGGCAGATAGAGTCATTGCATCGTTCAATTGTTATCGAACATGACAATACCTCGCTAAGCTACAAAGGCTTAGATGAACTTGACGAATTAGAAACAGACTTAAAGGCATTAGTAGGGCAGTTTTCGAAAGAAATGAGTAATCGACATAAAGTCGAAACTCAGTTGATTGAGCTAGCAACACGAGATAAGTTGACTGGTACGTTTAATCGCCACAAATGGGACGAGCAAATTAAAGATGAACTTGCGCTGGCGAACCGTGGCCATCATTTTAGTTTAATCTTGTTAGATGTCGATCATTTTAAAAAAATCAACGATGGCTTTGGTCATGATGTCGGAGATAATGTGCTCAAATTACTGGTTAACACGTTGCGAAAACGCCTGCGTGAAACCGATGTATTGTTTAGAATTGGTGGTGAAGAATTTGCCATATTACTAAGAGATACTAACCTCAAAGATGCTGGTGTATTGGCAGAGCAGCTACGCAAGAAGATTGACCTTCTGAATGAAAATGGTATGCCTCCATTCACCATTAGCTTGGGAGTGACCGATTACCAAGATTTTGATGATCAGACTCGGATTGTAAAACGCGCCGATATTTTACTGTATGAGGCTAAAGGCGCAGGACGTAATCGAGTAGTTGTTGGTTAGTCTATTGATAAAAAGAAACTATTTTTGGCAATGGATTGACCATTAACAAGAATCTCTACCTCATGCAGGCCGTCATAATACACTCGGGTGGTGATGGCTTTGAAAGGGTGTTTCTTACTCATGGATAGACTTTTTCCAGCCAGTAAAGTGGCTTTCTTCCACTTAAATACCTTGGGTGTTGTTTTACCATTCTTCTTTTGGTGATGAATGACATAATCGATCATTAAGCTTTGATCTCCCTCGTTGGTTGATTCGACTAACAGTGAAAATTCCAAATTGCCGTTCAATTTCACCTGCTCTTCATGGATTTCCAACTTAATACTGCCTAACTTTGGTTTGCCATAACCGAATACTTCTAGTGCCTTCTGGTTACCTTGTTTTAATAAGGTTCTACAAGCATGGCGAATCAGCTTCTGACGGTTTATATCCGCGCCTTGCATCCATTTTTTGGCGATATCTGCTACAAGGTCAGGGTGATCCTTGGCAATGTCGTTGAGATTATTCGCAACTGAGCGACGTACGTATTCTTCTGGATCGTCTTTAAGCGCTTCAAGTAATTCAATTACGGGTGTTGGATTCTGAATAAAACTCGGTAACTGCATGGCCCAAGGCAAGCGTGGTCGAGTACCTTCTGAAATTAAACGTCGTACATGCTTGTTGTCATCTTTGAGCCAGTTTTTGAGGGTATTAAGCGTTTCTTCTGGAGAGGCCAGTAAGAAAAAACGAATGCTAAATTCGGAGGTAAAACGACGCGTCATGGCATTTAACAAAATCATGGATAGATCATGATGCGCAAGGCCATGCATGCCCACGTAATCGCCCATTGGCATAATCGCCCAGCCAGAAATACCGTCACTCTCAGTTGCTGGTTTTTCTTTTGCTTCTGGTGCCAAGGCTGCGAGTAAAATTTGCCCTGCGTGTTCGAAATCATCCGGCAAATAACGGCTCATGGCTGCGGTGATTTGTTGTGAGCGGGCCTTTAGTTCTAACTCTTCAAGTTGATCGCATGCCGCGTCAACAAAACCTTGTTTATCGAAGTCTTTCCAATGGCGCTGAAAATGTTTCGCTATCTCGTTAATAACATTGTGATTGAAGAGGTTTTTAAAAGGTTCTGTCATGCGTTGATCTTCCTGAGTAATGGGCAACAGCGTAACCTTATCATCGCTTAATGTCAGTTCTTGTCAGCAGAAAAATAGCTTAGTTTAATTGAATATTGTTTCAATGAATCATAAAGATACGTTTGTTTGCTTTGCTTAAATGGCAAGGATATTATCTCAAAACTCTTCTTTTTAGGTGTCTTCATAAAGATTAGTATCCTTAAGCTTCACTTCGTCAATGGTGACGGTGAATCTTATAAGAATGGAATCGAATAAAAATAACGAGAGCTAATTATATGAATTTTTTTACAGAGCTGTTTTCTTCTGTTTTTGATCGCCGTTATCGCAAAGCACGATCGAATGAAGAGGATAATCGAACAGTAAAAGCCATGTGTCAGGATTTACTTACTCGTCATGGTGAAGTATCTGGTGGCGCATTAGCGAGAAATATCCTCGATCGTTATGATCAAATGTCCAGCGATGAAAAACGTGAATTATTTGAATTTATGACTCACGGTTTAGAAGTGGTTACTGATGAAGTGATTACCGCTTTGACGGAATATCAAAAGCAACCAAGCAAGCAGACTTATAAGGCCTTTGCCTCTGCTTGTGAGCCAAGACGACAAGAGCTGATTCGTCGCTTTAATCAAGTTCCTGGCGCTACGCCAAAATTGGTAAAAATGCGTGAAGACTTATTAAAAGCCACTAAAGAAGATGCCTCATTAGGGATTTTAGACGTAGATTTTAACCATCTATTCACTTCCTGGTTTAATCGTGGCTTTTTGGTGCTACGCCCAATTAATTGGGACAGTCCTGCCAGTATTTTGGAAAAAATCATAGCTTATGAAGCTGTGCACGCCATCGATAGCTGGGATGATTTACGCCAACGTTTAAAGCCTTCAGATCGTCGTTGTTATGGCTTTTTTCATCCTTCTATGGCGGACGACCCATTAATTTTTGTTGAGGTCGCATTAACCAAAGGCACTGCGAGCTCCATACAATCTTTGTTGACGACCGATCGAGAAATAATTGAAGCTGACGAAGCTGACACCGCAGTTTTCTATTCTATTTCTAACTGCCAGCCTGGATTAGCGGGAATATCGTTTGGTAATTTCCTCATCAAACAAGTTGCTGCAAACCTTGCTAGAGACTTGGATAATCTAAATACCTTTGTGACCCTGTCACCTATTCCAGGTTTGGCTAAGTGGGCTAATAGCGCTGGAATGGGGTCTTTAGGGAAGGGGAAAGACCAAGCTTTAGCTGCATATTATCTGCTGAATGCTAAGCGTCCTGATGGTAAACCTTTAGACCCTGTTACGCGTTTTCATCTCGGTAATGGTGCGATGATTCAAGCTGTGCATGCCGATGCTGATATCTCGAAAAATGGTTTGAAACAGTCAAATGGTGCCATGGTGAATTATTTATACGACTTATCTCAGGTTTCAAAAAATCACGAACAGTTCGTCACGGAACAAAAAGTAGTGGCATCGGATGCGGTACATGCGTTAAGTGCTTCTATCGCGACTAGAAAAAAAGGAGAATAACAATGACAAACCCACTATACGATCGCTTATTTGGTAAGCATAAAGGCAAAACAAGCGTTTTTTTGCAGCAGCCTGATGGCTCTACTATGACTCATAATGAGTTTCTTGAATTGGCCTCGCAATACGCCCATACATTGGTTCAGTTAGGTTTGCAGCCTGATGATTGTCTAGCGGTACAAATTGCTAAGTCTCCCCAAGCCTTAGCTGTATATGCAGCCTGTGCACAAGCCGGTGTTGTTTTCTTGCCATTGAATACGGCTTATACCGCGGATGAAGTATCTTACTTTGTCAAAGACAGTCGAGCAAAAGTGCTACTTTGTGACGAGAAACAAGCCGCCGCATTGCAACCTGTGGCCGCCGTTTGTGGCGCTATATTAAAAACGCTAAACGAAGATGGTTCCGGTGAGTTTTCTGTATTAGCTCAAACTATGCCTACAGTGTTTGATACGGTACCTCGTGAAGAGGATGACTTGGCTTCTTTCCTTTATACCTCAGGTACGACTGGGCGTTCAAAAGGTGCGATGTTAACTCATGGTAACTTGTTATCCAACTCTCAAGCACTTGCCGATGAATGGCGTTTTACTGAGCAAGATGTTCTGCTCCACGCACTTCCTATTTTCCATACTCATGGTTTGTTTGTTGCGACAAACGTGTCATTGACTGCAGGTAGTAAAATCATTTTCTTGCCAAAGTTTGATCTTGATATCATGTTGAATTTGATGCCTCAGGCGACGGTTATGATGGGGGTTCCAACTTTTTACACACGTTTATTGAGTGATCCTCGTTTTACCAAAGAACTTGCGCAGCCTATGCGTTTGTTTATTTCTGGTAGCGCGCCTTTGTTAGCCGATACTCATGTTGAGTTTGAAGAACGAACTGGGCATCGCATTTTGGAACGTTATGGCATGACGGAAACCAATATGAATACCTCTAATCCTTATGACGGGGAGCGTCGTGCAGGTACTGTTGGTCTTCCTCTACCGGGAACCGAGGTGAAAATTACTGATATGGATACAGGCGAAACGTTACCTCAGGGTGAAATTGGCCAGATTGAGGTACGTGGACCTAATGTCTTTAAAGGCTATTGGCAAATGCCAGAAAAAACGGCTGAAGAGCTGCGTGAAGATGGTTTCTTTATTACAGGAGACCTAGGACTTATCGATAAAGATGGCTATGTTCATATCGTCGGACGTAATAAAGACCTCATTATCTCTGGCGGCTACAATATTTATCCAAAAGAGTTGGAGTTATTGCTCGACGAAGAAGAAGGTGTATTAGAGAGTGCCGTGATTGGTGTGCCACATGCAGATTTTGGTGAAACGGTTGTTGCCGTTTTAATTGCAAAACCAGGTGTGACGCTAGATTTAGAGTCGATAGAGAAAAATATTGCTCAGACTTTGGCGCGTTTTAAGCAACCGAAGAAGTTTGTTGTTATCGAGGAGTTGCCAAGAAATACGATGGGCAAAGTACAGAAAAATCTATTGCGAGATCAGTTCGGGCATCTATTCGCAGCATAAAGAAAATCTCCCTTGGTGGCACATTGTGCCACCTTTTTTATTGGTAATGTCAGGTTAAGCCAGTTATTGATGGGCTTTGGTGTTACCATGGCCTGTCTTCGCACTGATCCACACCCCGTAATGGACGCCTACTTTTGCAAGATTGGATGTCCCTCTCAGACCACTTCGTATCTTTTATACATCAGCAGTATTAATAATAATTCTAACGACATTTAACAGATCTAAACCAGTTTATTGGCGTGGTTGATCACGCGTTTGTGAACTCAAACAAGTTTATATTTTTATTAAATTCTTTATTAAAAAGGAAACAGTATGAGTCAACTAACTTTTGGCGTGATCGGTACATCTAGAAAAACAGATGAGCGACGTTATCCTATCCATCCGGAGCATTTAGTTCGCATTCCTGAATATCTTCGTCATCGCTTAATTTTTGAAGAAGGCTACGGATCAGCGTTTAATATTTCTGACGACGAGATTGCAGCACAAACTGGCGGCATTGCCACACGCCATGAAATACTTGCCGATATTGGTGCGGTAATTATAGCCAAACCTGTATTGGCCGATTTAGAAGAATTACGCGAAGGCGGCATTTTGTGGGGTTATGTTCATTGCGTGCAACAACGGGAGATTACCCAAGCGGCACTGGATCGCAAGCTCACCTTGATTGCTTTCGAAGACATGTTTGTCTGGTCTCCAACGGGACAAGTTGGTCGTCATACCTTTTATAAAAACAACGAAATGGCCGGTTATTGTGCGGTGATTCATGCCTTGCAGTTAAAAGGCATCGACGGACATTATGGCAACCAGCGTAAAGTGGTTATTTTTAGCTTTGGAGCAGTAAGTCGCGGTGCGATTTATGCGCTTAAAGCCCACGGATTTCGTGATATCACCATTTGTATTCAGCGACCAGACCATGAAGTACGTGAAGAAGTACTTGATTGTCATTATGTAAAAGTACGCGAAGGAGAAAAAGGTGAAGCGCGCATGGTGGTGGTTGAACACGACGGCACGATTCGTCCTTTGACTGAGCTGATTGGTGAAACGGATATTATCGTGAATGGTACTTTCCAAGAAACAGATCATCCGACCAATTTTATTATCGAATCCGAAGCGGCATCGTTGAAACCAAATTGTTTAATCATTGATGTCAGCTGTGACGAAGGCATGGGCTTTTTCTTTGCCAAGCCGACTAGCTTCCAAGAGCCGATGTTTCAGTACAACACTATCGATTATTATGCTGTCGATCATACGCCAAGCTACTTATGGGAAAGCGCCACGCGCTCGATTTCTGCCGCCTTGATTGTCTACTTAGAAAACGTCTTAGAAGGCCGCGAGCATTGGCAGCAAAACGAAACCATTCGCCGAGCGATAAACATCGATGAAGGCGTGATTAAAAATCCGCTGATTTTATCCTTTCAACATCGGGAAATTACACCTCCTTATGCCGCGCTAACGGCGTAAATAGAACAAGGCAAAAAAACAAACAGCCAATATTCCGGTGTGAGATGGAAGCTTGGCTGTGATGGCTTTCTGTCATTTTATTGGTAAACAGGAGTGTCCTTTATAGCTTCTGATTTACCTTTTCCATCAAGGTATCCACTTCTTTGTGGCGGCCAATATCAGCGATAGGACGAGTTGGTCTAGGAGCGGCTTTTTGGGCTTTTTCTAGGTGTTGTTTCGCTCCTTCATAGTCACCATCGTCGTATAAAAACTCTGCAAGGAAGTAGTTACTGTCGATGCTAGTCGGGTTAAGTTTGTAAGACTGCACCAGTAATTCTTTGGCCTTTTTGTCGCTACCAAAGCCAATCGGCCAACCTGGCACTTTATGATAAAGCACGCCTAAGCTTGTCATTGCGGAACCCGATAAAGCACTAGGATTAATCGTAATAGCGTCTTCGAATGACTTTTTCGCCGCTTTCGCTAAAGATAACGCACCTAATCCGCCTTTTGCACCCGCAGTGCTCGATTGAATAATACCAAGCCAAATCAGATCGTCTGGATTATTCGGTTCTGCATTAACCAGTTCCTGCGCTTTGATCGCAAGGTCGTTAAACGCTGCTTCTTTGGCATCGTCTTCCATTTGATAGTTAATTTGCGCCCAACGCTGTTGAATCTCTAACAAACTAGAGGTGCCAGCGGCCCAAGTAGAGGAAACTAAGCCGAGAGTGAGTAGGCTAGCAGTAATAAATGATTTCATGATAATACCTCTTGTGCTGTTTGCTCGACGTCTTTTTCACGACGTAGAAAGCGTTTAATAATCGGAAGTTTTTTAAACAGAGCTTTGTCCACAATATGTGGAAAAGCACCGTTGATTTTGACAAAGAGCTTTTCAGGAAAACCGACAAACAGTCTGGCGTGACCTTTTTCAAGTTGTTGAATAAGGGCGTTAGCAACGCTTTCTGGTGAATCTACGCTATTGCCCAAGGCTTTGTTCATCGCCATTGCTTGATCGCTGTTAATGCTGGTGGCGGTTGCTCGTGGCGCAAAGTAACTAATATGAACATTCGTATCTGCTAATTCACGGTACAAGGCTTCAGTAAAACCTCGTAGACCAAATTTGCTGGCGCAGTAAATCGATTGTCCAGCGAAACCTATGCTGCCAAACGCTGAGCCAACATTGATCACGTATGACGGTGCTGGTTGCTGTTGATCGGCTTTTTGCAACAAAGGCAGTAATTCTTGAATAAGTAGAATTGGTGCTAATAAGTTGATTTCTAAGGTGTCTACAATGACGGCTTCTTCTGTCTCTTCCAGTAAAGAGAACTGCCCAACGCCTGCGTTATTAATCAACATACTGATTGCGTTCAATTCAGCCATGCGGCAGATTTTTTCACGGCCTTGTATTGTGGTGATGTCCGCCACGAGTATCTTATGTTCGCCAGTCAAAGAATCGCTAAGTTGTTGCAAGCGAGATTCACTTCGACCTTGCAGTATCAAGCTTACCCCTTTGTTGGCTAAGGCTTTCGCGATTGCTTGACCTATGCCGCCCGTCGCGCCAGTTAATAAACAGGTTTGTTGTTGCCATTGCATCATGCTTCTCCTATGCCGCGTCGGCTTGAGCTGTTGTACTGTCTAGCTCGCGGAAAATATTGGCGTAAAGTTTGAAAAACATTTTTGCACTGTGAATGATCTGATCTTGTTCGTTTTTGTCAGTGATTTTATTCATCAGGTTTTCAAAGAAGACGATGTGTTCTTGATCCAATGAGCCATGTGAACGCAAGTAGCTAAAGGCATTCGCAGGTAAGTCGAGTTTGTTTTTGATTTGTTCTGCAGCGTTATCAGCTAAGGCAATGCTGGTGCCTTCAAGCACGAAAACCATGCCAAAAAAACGCAATGGATTGATACGATTTACTGCGTCGTAGGCGTACGCTACCATCAATTCTGTTGCCGCTGCTGGCAGGCTTCTGCGTACGGTTTCTTTGTCCGCACCACAGGCTGCGATGTCGTTTAGGATCCATTCTTGATGGCCCATTTCTTCTTCAATGTATTCGCCAACAGCTTCCCGTAGCCATTCTTTTTCTTCCGATAAACGACTACCCACAGCCATCAATAATGGCACAGTGTGTTTGACGTGATGATAAGCCTGAGTCAAAAAATCGATGTAGTTTTCTAAGGTGATTTGGCCATGGAAACAGCGTTGGATAATAGGTGATGTCACCAAGTATTGTCTTTCAGCTAGGGTTTCTTGTTGTAGGCGTTGATAAAGTGTCATAGTGATTCTCCAAATGCGGTGTTTAATTGTAAAAAAGTGTCTTGGTATAAGGGTTCAATTTGGTCGGCAAAATGCGCCAAAATTTTATCGCGAATCGGTTTTCCTGTAGCGGTGACCATGCCTGGAATGCTCATCAATGGCTGCGCTAGTGGAAGCCAAGTGCCAATACGAGCGTAATCTGGCAAGTGTTGATTCACCATGGAAACCACTTGTTGAATTTGCTCTTCGGTTATGTGCGCTGCTGCAGGGCTGAGTAATGCGCCGCAATAAGGTTTTGCTTCACCAAACACCAATGCTTCGCGGAAATAACCCGTTGCCATGAGTTCGGCTTCTACCCATTCTGGTGACAAGTTGCGACCAAAAGAGTTAATGATGATGTTCTTCTGGCGCCCATCAATGTTCAGAAAACCGTTTGTTAAGCTGACTAAATCTCCAGTGCGTACTTCTTGTGGATAAAAGCTTTCTGGTTGATTTAGGTAACCAAGGAAAAGGTTGCCAGTGATTACTAATTCTCCTTGCTCAATATGTAATTGATTATGGGGCAACACGGCTCCGGCAGAGGCTTGGTCTTCTTGCATAGGTGTATTTAATGACACCACAGACGCGCATTCAGACAAGCCATAACCTTGATAAACAGGTAAACCAAGAACGTGTGCTTTTTGCACTAAACCTGCAGCGACTTTTCCGCCGCCAACAGCTATAAATCTTAAGGACTGTGGAGGCTTCCAACCTTGCTGACAGGCACCAACAAACAGCGAAAGCAGCTCTGGTACTAAAATCAAACTGGTTGGTTGTTGCTGGCTGATCAGTGCTAGTAATTGTTGCGGTTGAGCCAAACGGCTGCCACTAAAACCACGTTCTTCTTGGCTTGCTAAAATAATGGTGCCGCCAACTAAAAGAGGCGCATAAATACCCGCGATATTTTCTAACAAAGTCGCCAAAGGTAATAAACACAAATGGCGAACGTCTTGTAGCGCTACTGCATCAGCAAGAGAGTGCGCGACATTTAATTGTGCTTCGTTGCTCAAACAGACGCCTTTCGGACTGCCTGTGGTGCCAGATGTAAAGGTGATTTTATTCGTCCCAGCTGGAATTTTGGGCTCATGTTGTACCGTTAAACGAGTGGCATAAACACCTGCAAACGGGCTATCCGTCGCATCATTGTTAGCTGGGCTGTTCCTGTTACTGGGACTATTGTTGTCTTGTGTTAGCATCAATTCGATGCCGCTTTCATTAAGCAAGTGAGCCGTTTGTTGAGGGCTGAAAAAGCTCGGTACTGGCACGCAACAAAGCTCTGCGTCTTGGCATGCTAGGTCAAACAATACCCATTCAATGGTGTTATCCATGGCGACGGCAACCCGAGACACTTGTTGCTCTATCAGCCAGTTTTTACGAGCGGTCACAGCATTAGCTAGCGCTTGATAGGTTAGCTGTTTGTCTTGTTGTACTAGGGCGATTTTATTTGCCCATTCTGGTGAAGAGAAATACCACATTATGCGTTCCTTAGCTGCTGCAATAGGTGTTGGAAATTTGCTTGAACAAGATCCATTAAGGCTTCTAGTTCAGGTTGCTGCAGTGCTAGTGCGACTGCTTTTTTCACGTCCAAAAACATTACTTTGGGGTTGTTGTCGTAATAACTGCCCCATTGAGTGCCGTCATTTTTTAGCAAGTTAGGGTTTGCATCGGCTAAAAAGGTAAGTGGCAGTTTTAGTTTTCCCAATAGCTGGCGCACCTTTTCTGTACCTGCAAAAACTAAGTAGCTCACCTCGGAAAGGTATAGACCCATCACTACCGTCATTAATAAGGGCAAGGTAAAACGCTGGTTTTGACTATAGAGATTACCTAACTCTGCAACACTGGAGCGTTCGGTCCAGATGCCGTGTTTTTCTAAGCTCTCGGTGATTGAAACAGGTAAATATTGTTCGACAAATAATGGCTGAGTGCCGCGACGAACGCCCATCACTGCTCTTAAACCTTGTGCTTTAATACCAAGCAGAATCGGCATGAAAGTGTTCACATCCGCTTGGTATTTTTTCGCAAAACCGTCTTTGACAAAAGTTTCTAAATCCTGTCGAGCGTAACCGTCTGCATTAGCAGCAACAAACTCATAGGGCATGGTTGGGGTGGCGACAATGGTTCGCTCTTTGTTGGTCTGTAATGAATCTGAATGCTGCATAGTGGAAAACACCTCAATTTGTATAGCTTCAGATTAGAGACTTAGAATTAAGAAAAACTTACGTCGAAAAAGTATTTTATTAATAATAATAAAAAAGTTTTCCACGTGATTAGTAATTAATAAACCTTTTAATATCATGTGCTTATCTTCTATTTTTAATTTTATTGAAGCCTCTTAGAGGCTTAAGAAAAGCACTTTCCTTAAGAATGCTTAAGAAAGTACATGGAAAATTAAGCGATTGGAGCTAGCTGGGTTTAGACGCATGGACAAGAAGTTATCGAGAGTGTTTTATTATTTTAAGGAGGCCACTTGCTTTGCCTAAAATGCATGGATACCTTCGAATTATTCCGCTTTTTCGATGCCTTTTTGAGGCTTAACATCGTTTTAATTTAATTACGATGTGAATAACTCACTAAGAAGGTATGGATGGAAGCTTGTGATCTAAATGCAGCCGAAGCGCGCCGATTGATGGCGCAAAAGTCATTGTCTGTTATGGAGTTGGCGCAAAGCTGTATTACGCGAATGAATGCAGTGAATCATGCTGTGAATGCAATTGTTGCTTGTGATCCAGATGATCTAATGGCTCAAGCTAAGCGAGCTCAAAAAACCATTGATAAAGGCGAGTCGTTGGGCGTGTTGCATGGTTTGCCATTGAGCGTGAAAGACATGGTCGACCTAACGGGGTTCCCAACGACATTCGGCAGTACAATTTATAAAGATAATATGGCCACATCTGATGACCCAATGGTCGCGCAGTTACGCCAAGCAGGCGCTTTGCCGCTTGGTAAAGCCAATAATCCGGAATGGAGTGCGGGTGGCAATACACGCAATGCTGTTTATGGTGCGACGGCGAACCCGTTTGATGTGACTCGTTCGGCGGCCGGATCTTCTGGCGGCTCGGCGGTGGCGTTAGCTTGCGGCATGACCCCATTAGCAACCGGATCAGATACTGGCGGCAGCTTGCGTAATCCAGCGGCCTTTTGTGGCGTAGTTGGCTTTCGTCCTTCTCCTGGCGTGGTGCCTGGACATAGTCGGCCTATCGGCTTAATTCCTCTACCAACCAATGGGCCGATGGCTCGTTCAGTCGAAGATGTTGGCTTGATGTTATCGCAGATGATTCGTCCTGATCGTCGTGATCCTTGGGTCTCTGTGGTGGAGGGCGTTGGGCAACACAATGCCGATGCTTATCGCCACTTACCGGACTTTGATCTGAGTAGCGCTAAAGTGGCTTTTACCAACGACTTTGGCTTTGCCATGACGGAAAATTTGATCAAAGAATCCTTCCAAGAAAAAATCGACAAGTTTGGTTCTGTATTCGCCCAATGTGACAATGCGCATCCTAATTGCGACAACGCCGATCATATTTTTGCTGTGTTAAGAGCGCTTAACTTTTCTGGTCATCACCGCGATTTGTCCCACAAATACCCAGATCAAATGGGGCCAAATATTTTGATGAATATTGAAGAAGGCGAGTCATACAGCGCATTAGATGTAGTCAGTGCGCTAAACAAACAAAGCGTGATGTATCGTGCGTGGCAGCTGTTTTTTGATGAGTATGATTTTATTTTGGCGCCAACCACGACGATTAGCCCACGAGATTGGCATGAACTTTACCCAGAGCAGATTGATGGCAAGCCGACACAAAGCTATTATCACTGGCTTTCTATGGCTTACGCATCGACTTTAACAGGTCATCCATCTGTGACTCTGCCAGTGGGCCGAGACAAAAACAACATGCCGTTTGGTTTGCAGATCATTGGCCGACGAGGCGACGATTTATCCACCTTGGCGTTTGCCAAATCGTTAGAAGCCTTGTTAGAAAAAACACCTGATCTCGCGCGCCCAAGAGTCGATATCGCCATGTTGTCTCGTTTGCCAGCGTTGAAAAATACAGACGGTTTTATGGGATTTTAATTTATCGAAAGCTTTCATGGAGTATTTAAGTGACCGACTATATTTCTACCCCTGTTGTGCAGTCGCTAATTGCATTGCAGGAAATCACTTGGTTCAATCCAAAAAAAGCGCGGTTTGATGAAGTGCAATCTAAGCTGTCTCTGCAAATGTCAGACATGCTAGATGCCTCTGATCGACTCACGCGTTTTGCGCCTTATCTTGCTCAAGTGTTTTTCGAAACGGCGGTTACTAACGGCATCATCGAATCTGAGTTAAAGGCCATTCCTGCTATGCAGCGAGCTTTGTCGGATTCGCTGAATCTAGAAATCCCCGGCCGTTTATGGGTGAAGTGCGACAATCAATTACCGATTGCTGGCTCTATTAAAGCTCGTGGTGGTATTTATGAAGTCTTATTGCATGCCGAGCGTTTGGCGCTAGCAAATGGCTTATTAAAAACCAGTGACGATTATCGGGCTTGTGATTTAGAGCATTTTCGAGAGTTATTTTCAAAGCATCAAATAGTTGTCGGTTCAACCGGAAATCTTGGCTTAAGCATTGGCATTATGAGCGCCAAATTGGGCTTTGATGTCACGGTTCACATGTCGTCTGATGCCCGTGAATGGAAAAAAGCCTTGCTAAGAAGCAAAGGCGTCAATGTCGTTGAACATACTGCTGATTATGGAGTGGCAGTGGAACAAGGTCGACAGGAAGCCATGCAAAAGGATACGGCGTATTTTATCGATGATGAAGATTCTAAGTCATTGTTTTTAGGCTACAGCGTGGCGGCATTACGATTGCAAAAGCAGCTGGTCGAGCAGGGTATTGTCGTCGATAAAGATCATCCTTTGTTTGTCTACTTACCTTGTGGTGTCGGCGGCGCGCCTGGCGGTATTACCTTTGGCCTGAAACAGGTGTTTGGTGATCATGTGCATTGTTTTTTTGCAGAACCGACGCATTCTCCTTGTATGGTGTTAGGAATGGAAACGGCTTTGCATAACGGCATTTCTGTACAAGAACTGGGTATCGATAATCAAACCTGTGCCGATGGTTTAGCCGTTGGCCGACCTTCTGCTTTTGTTGGCCCAATGATGGATTCACTGCTCAGCGGTGTTTATACCGTCTCTGATGACAATATGTATCGTCATTTAGCCATGCTGGTGGATACTGAAGGTATTCCTGTAGAGCCGTCTGGCGCCGCGGGTGCAAGTGGTGTGCTGCGAATTTTAACCGAAGGGCATGATTACCTAACGGCTCACCAAATCGAAGAAAAAATGTCGCAAGCGACACATATTATGTGGGCAACTGGCGGCGACATGGTGCCTGAAGAAGAAAGAAAAGCCTATTATCAGAAAGGTAAGGCTCTCTTGGAAAAGGGTAGAGGTTTCTAGAAAAAAGGCACAGCATTATTGTTTTGATGAATTGAGCCAAAGATTGTCTTTGGCTCTTTTTTTATATCTTAAAAATTGAAAGTAGTGCTGAGTCTATGTCTTAGATGCTTTTTTCATTCTGCATTTTTTCGATCATATAATCTAAGAATACTCTCACTGCAGCGGGTAAGGTTCGTCCTGATAGGGTTTGTACTTCAATGTTGCGGATGTCCATACCCCTATCTCGAATCGGGATAGCGACCAATTCGCTGCTGGCCAGTTGATGACGTATCGAAATTTCACCCGCAAGATGAATACCGCCGTCATAAGTCGTAAAGCGGTTTAAGGTCGCCATATTGTTGGATACTAAAACAGGATCGAATAACAAATTTAAACGGCTACAGCAGATATCAAACAGCTGTCTGACTGTGGTGCTTTCTTCTGGTAGAGCTATTGGGTATGGCTGTAATTGGGCTAAGGAGATGCTTTTTTTGTTAGCTAATGGGTGATTTGGATTTACCACAGCGAGGATCGGAGAAGGTTGTCGGTAGGCGACTTGAATATCTTTGGCTGGAGATAAACTTAAGGTCACTCCTATGTCGGCATCTCCATGGCTAACGCGTCGTGATACTTCCCCAGGAGAGCTGACATTGATCTGAAAATGAATGCCTTCATGTTGTTCTCGAAAACTTGCAATGTTACGAGGCAAGAATTCCATTGCAAAACCTTCCGAGCAAGAAATTTTCACATGGCCTCGATTAAGACCTTCCAAAGCGGCAATTTCCGATACAATTCTGTCCGATTCTAGTGCGTTTTTACGAGCGTAAACCGCGAGCATTTCACCTGCTGCACTCAACTCCATCCCTCTAGGACGGCGCTCAAACAAGGTTGTACCGAGAATATCTTCTAGATTATTTATCTGCCTGCTAATTGCGCTTGCTGCCACATTTAAGTGCAAAGAAGCTTCGCTTATCGATCCATATCTTGCGACCTCTAAAAAATAGCGTAGCGCGGTATCTTGTAATCTTAATGCGGCTTCCATCGTGTTTTTCCTGCATTTTAACGAACGTTGGCGATTTTTATTAGATTTTATATTTTTTATCATTTCGCCATAGTCATGCTTTTTTGGCAACGATTCTTTGCATTTTTTTTAATTGTGGCAATGGTATTTTTTGCATAATGTGAATGAAAAATGAAAGTTGCACTGCATGAATATCACATTAAAAAAATGTAAAAGGAACGAAACGATGAAAAAACTCAGTCATAACCATTTTTCTCGACGTCAAGTATTAGACCGCGCTCCACGTCGAACGCTGGTCAGTGCTCTTATCGCTTGCTCTTTGGTTGGTGTGACAGCGCCAGCATTAGCGAATAAGGCGAATGACACCTTGGTGTACGCTGTAGGGCTTGAGCCGGAAAACGTCAGTCCTTATCACAACAATGTGAGGGAAGGTATTATCCTGTCTCATCTTGCTTGGGATACGTTGATTCATCGAGACATGGAAACTGGCGAATATCAGCCTTTGTTAGCGACCAGCTGGAAATGGGAAGATCCAACGCATTTGCTTTTTACTTTACGTAAGGGCGTCACTTTCCAAAATGGAGATGCTTTCAGCGCGGCGGATGTGGCTTTCACCTTTAATTATGTTACGTCTCCTGAGTCTAAAATCGTCACGCGTCAAAACGTCGATTGGATCGATCATGCTGAGCAAGTTGATGAATACACTGTACGTTTGGTACTAAAGCAGCCTTTCCCCGCAGCATTGGAATACTTGTCTGGCCCAACGCCTATCTATCCTGAAAAATATTTTAAGTCGGTTGGCATTGAAGGCTATGCCAAAGCACCTATTGGTACAGGCCCTTATAAAATCACTGAAGTACTGAGTGGTGAAGGAGCGAACCTAGAACGCTATGAAGGCTACTTTGAAGGTGGTCCGATTAAAAAACCTGCAATCGGAAAAATTCAATTCAAAGTCATTCCTGATCCTGATGCTCGCCTTGCTCAGCTGATGACCGGCGGTGTGGATTGGACATGGCGTGTACCGTCCGATCAGGCAGATGAAATGAAAATGATGCCAAATTTGGAAGTAATTAGTTCCGAAACTATGCGAGTTGGCTATTTGGCAATGGATACCAGCAGCGAAGCTCTAAAAGATTCGCCATTCCACAATAAGCTAGTTCGTGAGGCTGTGAACTACGCGATTAATCGTGATGCGCTAGCAAATGAATTAGTTCGTGGCGGCAGTCGTGCCATTTATACGCCGTGTTTCCCTTCCCAGTTTGGTTGTGATGTGTCCGCTGCGAAAAAATTCGACTATAACCCAACCAAAGCGAAAGCCTTGCTTGCAGAAGCTGGCTACCCAAATGGTTTCCAAACTGATTTTTATGCTTACCGAGATATGGATTTAGCTGAGGCTGTTCTAGGTAACCTTCGAGCAGTTGGTATCACCGCTAAAATGCACATGTTGACCTATGCAGCATTGCGCAAAGAGCAGCGTTCAGGAAACGTTCCCTTGGCTTTCCAAACATGGGGTTCTTATTCTGTGAACGATGCTTCCGCCATGACCAGCGTTTATTTTAATGGTGGCGCGGATGACATGAACCATGACAAAGAGGTGATCGCTTTAGTCAATGCAGCGGATACCAACGTTGACCCTGAAATTCGTAAAAAGAATTACAGTGAAGCGATTAAGAAAATTACTGAAGAGGCTTATTGGGCGCCAATGTTTTCTTATTCAAGTAATTACGCCTTCAGTAAAGAGTTGAACTTCACACCTTACCCTGATGAGTTACCGCGCTTTGTAGAATCAAGCTGGAAGTAATTAGTAAGACGCTTACTACTTTGTGGTAAGCGTCGCTAGTTTGAACCTTTGCTCCTGTGCCTAGTGATAAAGGGTACAAAGGATCAAAGTCACAAAGGCGGTTGTGAGGTTTTTTTATGTTGGTATTTATATTTCGTCGATTACTGGTGGCGTTGAGTGTGGCAATCACTGTGTCTATCGTGAGCTTTATGTTGCTGCATTTGTCTGGTGATTTGGCTATTTCGATTGCTGGACCTGAGTCTACCGCTGAACAGGTGGAGCAAATCAGAATCGATTTTGGTTTGGATAAGCCGATGGTTTATCAATACTTTGATTGGCTATGGTCAGCGGTTCAATTGGATTTTGGTCGCTCTTATTATTTTCAAGATACCGTAATGTCACTGATTAGTGATCGTTTACCGGTAACGCTGACACTAGGTGGTTTGGCGTTAGGATTAGCAACGGTAATTGCCATCCCTCTTGGTGTGATTGCTGCTATTAAGCAAGATACTTGGATTGATCGCTTGGCGTTGACCATCGCGGTTATTGGTCAAGCTATGCCGAGCTTTTGGTTTGGTTTAACTCTGATTGTGGTGTTTGCGGTTAACTTGCATTGGTTACCTGCTGGCGGTAATGAGACATGGCAGCACTTTGTTTTACCTGCCATCGCTTTGGGCTATTACGCCATGCCAGCCATGATGCGCTTAACGCGTACCGGCATGCTTGAAGTATTGAATTCTGACTACATTCGTACCGCTCGTTCTAAAGGTTTGAATGAATCTTCTGTCATCTTTAAACACGCTTTGCGCAATGCGGTAATTCCTGTTGTGGCCTTGGCGGCGGTCGAATTGGGTTTTATGTTAGGCGGCTCGGTGGTTATCGAATCGGTGTTTTCTTTAAAAGGTTTAGGGCAGCTCGCGTGGGATGCGATCACCCGTAATGACTATCCAGTGGTGCAAGCCGTGGTGTTGATTATTGCGGTGTTTTATATCCTGTTAACTTTTCTAGCTGATGTGATCAACGCCATGCTTGATCCACGTTTGCGTGTTCGCTGAGGTGTCTACTATGTCTGATTCTACTTCTACTGTTTCAACCGCTCCTAGCGCAAATACCTTTTTGCCTGTGGTTCCTGAGTGGCGCCGAATGATGAATCGCTTCTTGGGTCACCGTGGTTTGTTAATGGGCTCAATTATTCTTGGTCTGATTGTGGTGCTGGCGATATTGGCGCCTTGGTTGGCACCTCATGATCCTTATTTACAAAATATTTCTCAGCGCATGATCCCACCTGTTTGGCACGAAAAAGGCTCTTGGGAACATATCTTTGGCACCGATAAATTAGGCCGAGATTACCTAAGTCGCTTGCTTTACGGGGCGCGAATTTCGCTGACGATTGGTTTGTCCGCAGCACTTATTTCTGGGCTAATTGGTACGACTTTGGGTGTTCTGGCTGGCTATTTCGGTGGCCGAGTCGATGCAGTAATCAGCTACATCATTACTACGCGTTTGGCTATGCCGGTTGTTCTTGTGGCTTTAGCTATGTCTGCTTTGGTAGGTGGCTCCTTGCAAATGGTGATCATCTTATTGGGGTTGTTGTTGTGGGATAGATTTGCGGTGGTGGCACGTTCCACGACTCAGCAATTGCGGGATGCTGAATTCATAGCTTCGGCCAAAGTACTAGGTGCTTCAACAACTTACATCCTAGTACGGGAATTATTACCTAATATTTTAAGCGCGTTGATTGTCGTTATGACCTTGGAAATGGCACATGCAATCTTGCTAGAAGCGACCTTGTCCTTTTTAGGATTGGGGGTTCAGCCGCCAATGCCATCCTGGGGATTAATGATCTCGGAAGGCAAAGCGTACATGTTTTTTAAAACTTGGGTCATTGCTATTCCCGGCATTGCGCTGATGGTGTTGGTATTGGCGATTAATTTAGTGGGTGACGGTTTGCGTGATATGAACGCACCAGAAGGCCGGAACTGAGGCCAGAGGAGACATCATGAAACGAATACTCGACGTGAAAAATTTACAAGTCAGTCTGCCAACGCCAAATGGCGATTTGCGAGCTGTGCGTGGTATCGATTTACATGTAAATAAAGGTGAAATGCTCTGTATCGTAGGGGAATCTGGTTGTGGTAAATCCATGACTTCTATGGCGCTGATGGGCTTATTGCCGAAGCGAGCTGAAGTGACCGCCGAGGCAATGCAATTTGACGGTATGGATTTATTGTCCTTATCGAAAAAAGAGCGAAATCAAGTGCGCGGCATGCGTATGTCGATGATTTTTCAAGAGCCGATGACCTCGCTGAATCCCTC
Organism: Marinomonas sp. ef1; assembly: GCF_002806845.1. Taxonomy (NCBI): domain Bacteria; kingdom Pseudomonadati; phylum Pseudomonadota; class Gammaproteobacteria; order Oceanospirillales; family Oceanospirillaceae; genus Marinomonas; species Marinomonas sp. ef1. The sequence goes on from NZ_NHTT01000007.1 coordinate 184,198, forward strand.
TTATACGTTAGGCAATCAACTTTGCGAAGGCATTATCAAGCACAAAAAAGTGAGCAAAGATGAAGCCAAAAAACGCGCAGTGTATTTATTGGAGCGCGCTGGTGTGCCGTATCCAGAAAAGCGTTTAGATCAGTATCCACATCAATTGTCTGGTGGTTTGCGTCAACGAGTGATGATCGCCATGGCGCTGATGTGCGAGCCAGACTTGATCATCGCGGATGAACCAACCACGGCACTAGATGTGACGATTCAAGCACAGATATTACGTTTAATTCGTGAACTTCAGCAGGAATTTGGCACCGCCGTTATTTTTATCACTCATGACCTTGGTGTGGTCGCACGCATTGCCGATCGTGTAGCGGTGATGTATGCCGGACAAGTAGTAGAAACGGCTTCTGCGCAAGATTTGTTTTCTGATCCACAGCATCCTTATACCAAAGGGTTGCTCAACTGTATTCCTGTTCCTGGTAAAACCTTACCTGGTAGTCATTTGGAGTCTATTCCGGGCGTGGTTCCGAGTCTGATTGGTGAACTAAAAGGTTGTGCTTTTGAAAACCGTTGTAGCGTCTCTATTGGAGAGTGTTGTTACCGTTCGCCTAGCTTAGAAAATCACCTAGGTTCAGAAGATCATCAAGTACGTTGTTCTATTGCTACAGCGTCGTCATTTCGGGAGGCGGTGTAATGTCAGAATATGCTTTGGAGTTATCAAATTTGTCGCGCCATTTTTATCTAAAAAATGGGGCTTTCAAAGAGCCTACATTACTGAAAGCAGTAGACGGCATTTCGTTACGTATTCGTCCCGGTGAAACCTTGGGTTTGGTTGGCGAATCAGGCTGCGGGAAAAGTACTTTGGCGAAAATGATTCTAGGTTTATTAGAGCCTACTAATGGCGACGTATTGATTAATGATAAGGCGAGAGGATCAAGTTCACGCTTGTCGATGTCTCGTCAGTTGCAGCCGATTTTTCAGGATCCTTATTCGTCTTTGAATCCACGTAAAACTATTGAGCAAATTATTCGTTTGCCATTGCAGCTGCATAAAATTGGTGATGCTAAAAGCCAGCAAAAAGCCGTGAAAGACATCAGCGATTTGGTGGGTTTGCCTGAGCGGTTATTAAAAAATTATCCGGGGCAATTGTCAGGTGGTCAGCGTCAACGTGTTGCTATTGCTCGAGCCTTGATTTTAAAACCTAGCATTTTGGTATGCGATGAGCCGACTTCGGCGCTAGATGTGTCTGTTCAGGCACAAATTCTTAACTTATTGATGGATCTGAAAAAAGAGCTAGGACTGACGTACTTATTTATCAGTCATAACCTTGGTGTGGTTGAGCATTTGGTGGATCGAGTGGCAGTGATGTATCGCGGGAAAATTGTCGAGCAGGGCACCCGAGAACAAATCTTTCAAAATGCACAACATCCTTATACACAAGCTTTGTTGTCTTCCGTTTTAACACCAGAGCCAGCTCTAGGTTTGCCTGACGTGTTGGACTCTAGTGCATGGGATAAGGCTTCGTAATTTTTTCATTTTTTAAGGGCCACTTTAGCCTGCTTTTTATTTTACTTAAGGAGAGAACATGAGTCGTCAATCCAGCATTCAAGGTGCGGAGTTTTACTTTGATTCCGGTGCCTTTTTTACTGCCTTAGAGCAACGTGTTAGCGTTCACAGTGAAAGCCAGAACCACGATGCCTTTGATCAATTACATGCTTATTTGCAAGACATTATTATGCCCGAACTTGCTTCATTGGGCTTTCAATCACGTATTGTTGCCAATCCGGTTACCGAAGCAACACAGCCGGGCTCTTGGCCATTTTTGATTGCCGAACGAATCGAAGATCCAACCCAACTGACGTTGCTGACCTATGGTCATGGCGACGTCGTGCGCGGCTATGACGATCAATGGAAAGCTGGATTATCGCCATGGAAAGTAGTGGTAGATGGCGACCGTTGGTATGGACGTGGAACGGCGGATAATAAAGGCCAGCACACTATCAATTTTGCTGCATTGAAACAGGTTATTGATGCGAAAGAAGGCAAGCTAGGCTTTAACGTTAAAGTGATCTTAGAAATGGGCGAAGAAGCAGGTTCACCCGGATTGGCTGAGCTTTGTGAACTGCATAAAGAGGAACTAGCTGCAGATTTGTTTATTGCGTCCGATGGTCCAAGGTTAAGTGCTGAGCACCCGACAATTTTCCTCGGTTCTCGTGGAGGATTCAGTTTCGATTTAAAAGTACTGTTGCGCGATGGTGCTCATCATTCAGGCAATTGGGGTGGTTTATTGAGCAACGCTGGTACGCGCTTGGCCCATGCTTGGGCTTCCATGGTGGATGCCAAAGGTAAGATTCTTGTCAAAGGCTTGTTGCCTGCGCGCTTGCCTGAATCGGTTCGTGCTGCTTTAAAAGACATTCCTGTGGGTGAGGGTGCAAATAGCCCGGCCATTGATCCTAATTGGGGCGAGCCAGATTTAACCCCAGCCGAGCGGGTTTTTGCGTGGAACACTTTGGAAATGTTGGCGTGCAAAACAGGTAATCCAGATATGCCTGTAAATGCTATTCCCGGTTACGCTAGCGCTCATTGTCAGCTGCGTTTTGTGGTAGAAAGCGACAGCCAAAACTTTTTAAAACATATTCGTGACCACCTTGATCGTCATGGTTTCAGCGATGTTGAAGTCACTGATAGTGGTCATATCATGGAGGCAACGCGTCTTGATCCTGAAGATCCTTGGGTGGATTGGGCTTTGGGTTCTCTTGCTCAAACTACCGGTAAGAAACCTGTGTTACTGCCTAATTTAGGTGGCTCGCTGCCAAATGATGTGTTTGCCAATATTCTTAATTTACCTACCGTTTGGGTACCACATTCGTACCCAGCGTGCAGTCAACATGCGCCAAATGAACACGTTCTAGCGCCAGTGTGTCGTGAAGCCTTACAGATAATGACGGGACTTTTTTGGGATTTATCCGAACAAGGCTCATCAATTCAGGCCAAACGTTAAGGAGAGCAAAATGACATTATCGACAGCAAAAAAGGTAAGCAACAGCGCACTCGCACCTTATGCGGATTTACTTTGTGACTGGTTGGCAACACAAGAAGACGAGATGATCCAATGTCTAAAGGAATTAGTCGATACCGACTCGAACAGCTATGACAAAGATGGTGTTGATGCGGCAGGAAAGCTGATGGCCTCTTGGTTAGAAGCCGATGGTATCGAATGTCGATGGCATAAGTCTGCTAGCTCTGGCGATGTATTGGAAGCACGTATTGCTTCTGGATTTGATAAAAAAGACGCACAGCCTGCTATTTATCTTATGGGACATAGGGACACAGTTTTTCCCAAAGGAACGACGGCAACGCGAGGTTTTACTCGTGACGGCATGACGGCGTTTGGGCCTGGCGTAGCTGACATGAAATCTGGCTTGGTATTGAATTGCTTTGTGTTAAGAGGTTTGCAGTATCTGTTGAATAACTCTGATCTCACCGAATTGCCTCATCCCGTTGTTGGCTTGTTCACTGGTGATGAAGAAATTGGCTCGCCAGAAGGTCGACACGTTATTCAGCAAATGGTTAAGGGCGCAAAAGCCGTATTCAATGCCGAACCTGGTCGTATCAGTGGCAATGTTGTGTCGGCCCGAAAAGGCGGTGCGAGCTTTGAAATTTTAGTTAAAGGCAAAGCTGCTCACTCTGGCGTAAACCATGCTGATGGAGCCAGCGCAATTGGTGGCTTGGCTCTGATCATCACTGAGCTGCATGCGTTGACTAATTACGAAACCGGTGTAACGACCAATGTTGGTTTAATTAGCGGTGGTATGTCTTCCAATACTGTGGCTTCAGATGCCACTGCCAAATTGGATTTACGCTATATCACCAAAGAACAAATGGTCGAAGCTATAGACGCAATTCAGGCTATTGTTGATACGCCTAGACTGAATGGTGTGACCGCTTCTGTGCGATTGATATCGGCGTTCCATCCTTTTGAATCAAGCATGAGCGATGTCTTATTGGCGCACTATCAAAAACAAGCAGAGTCACTGGGGTTCACCGTAGAAGGGGAATTCACGGGTGGTTGTTCGGATGCTGGTTTTACCTCGTCGATGGGCGTTCCGACCTTATGTGGAACAGGACCCGTAGGCGCAAAAATGCATACTGATGGCGAGCTTTGTTTGTTGGATACCTTCGTGCCTCGTACTCAAGCGGTTGCTAAGAGTGTGTTACTTCTGCCGTAAAAGCTGGAAAAATAGCATTTTCGTCATTAAATTATCGAGTGTAGTTTATTTTATCTATAAAAAGGCTTCCACAGGGAAGCCTTTTTTTGATTTTTTTGACCTTTACTATTTGGCCTTTCATAAGCGCTCTTATTTTCTACAGACGTTTTTATTTTTAGTTAGTCATCTCTTTTCTGCTTTATTGCGTATAGCTTGTAGTGTAAAAGTGAATAATATCCGTTCCTGATAAGACAATAAGGAGATTATATGATTACGGTTCATCACTTAGAGAATTCCCGCTCTCAGCGTATTTTATGGTTGTTGGAAGAGCTTGGGCTTGAGTATGAGATTGTGGAATACAAGCGTGACCCTGAAACCGCTTCTGGTCCTGAATCTTTGAAAAAAGTACACCCGCTGGGTAAGTCTCCGGTGATTACTGATGGTGATTTAACCGTGGCTGAGTCTGGTGCGATTATTGAATATTTGTTAGATCAATATGATACGGAAAAGCGTCTGAGGCCGACGGATGGCAAAGCGTTATTGGATTACCGTTATTGGTTGCATTTTGCTGAAGGCTCTTTGATGCCTTTGTTAGTGATGAAGTTGGTGATGATGAAGGTGCCACAAAGTCCGATGCCTTTCTTTATCAAACCCATTGCGAAAGCGATCACCAGTAAAATCCAAGATAAATTCATCACGCCACGTATTACTCCTCAAATGCAGTTTATTGAAAAAACTTTGGGTGAGCATACGTGGTTTGTCGGTGAGGAATTAACTGCTGCAGACATTCAGATGAGTTTTCCATTGCAAGCATCGAGCACACGCATGGACTTGTCTAAATATCCGAATATTGCGCGTTTTATCAAGCAAGTAGAAGCGGTGCCAGCTTATCAACAAGCTTTAGCAAAAGGTGGTACTTTTACTACTTTGTAGTCTCTTTTTTAAAGTATTGCTTACATCAAACTAGAGTTGATTCTTTATAATAGTCTTTAGTTTGATGTTTAAATATTTTTCATTTATTGATATTCATTCTCATTTGTTGTACTTTTCTGCTTCTAAAATATATTTTTATTAAAATGAGGTTGAACGGTTCAATGAATCCTGAGCGTCAAAAATCTCAACAGGTTGGTGAGCTTTATGCTGAGCATAGCTCATGGCTCACTGGATGGATTCGTAGCCGCCTTGGTTGTCATGAATTGGCAGCAGATATTGCACAAGATACTTTTGTGCGATTGCTTAAAAGACCGAAATACTTTTCTAATATGGGCGAAGCCAGAGCTTTTTTGAGCACCATTGCCAAAGGCTTGTACATCGATCACTGGCGGCGTAAGCAGGTCGAGCAGGCTTGGTTGGAGTCTTTAGCCCATTGCGACGAAGAGTTTGTGCCTTCAGCAGAACATTCAGCCTCTATGATTGAATTGCTTTGCGAACTAGACGCGATGATCGCTAAGTTACCTAAAAAAGTGGCAAATACGCTTATTTTGTCTCAACTCCATGGTTTGACCTACCGAGAAATTGCCGAACGTTTGTCCGTATCAGAGCGCATGGTGAAGCGCTATATGGCACAGGCGATGTTGCAATGTCTTTTGTTTAAATCCGATCGGTCTCTTTAGATTTTATGGCATCTTCCCAACCTGCAAATTATGTTCATTTAGAAGCCGCTGCCGAATGGTTTGCTGTGCTGGCTGATAAGCCTGTTTCTGAAGCCAGTCAACTTGCTTGGCAGCAGTGGTTAAACGAAGATGAAGCGCATCGTAAAGCATGGCAGCAAGTTGAGTCAGTTGGCGCTATGTTTTCCTCTTTTCAAGATGATAAATCTCAGCAATCGGCAAGCTATGTTTTAGACAATACTAGTTTAATTAATCGTCGTCAGTTGATGAAAGGCGTGCTAGGAGTGACTGGTGTTGCTGCATTAGGCTGGATTGGCTGGAGCGAAACATCATTACCAAGAATAGCGTCAGCTTGGATGGCTGATTTTCATACTCAAGTTGGACAGGTGTCGGCCTACGATTTAGAGGATGGTACTAAGATCTGGCTGAATACCAATAGTGCAATGAATCGATCCAATGGCCGTGATTATCCAGGTTTGTCTCTCGTGACGGGAGAAATTTTGGTACAAACTAAAGCCTCTTCAGACAGCCGCGCTTTTTCTGTTTCCTGTGCTCATGGCATTATACGCTCTGGTGTAGACAAAACTCGTTTTTGTGTACGCCAACTATCGGATAAACAAACTGTTCTAGCGGTTTATGAAGGGGCAGTTTCCCTTGCGCTTTTGGATTCTCAGTTGTCTAAGACGCTGTATGTTGGCCAAGAAGTCGTTTTTAACGCTCAGTCTATATCTGATACTCGGCCAGCTTCTTTGCTTTATGAGTCTTGGCGTAATGGGTTATTAATTGTTGAAGATATGCCGCTAGCAAATTTTATGGCAGAAATAGGTCGTTATCATTATGTCCATTTCAATCTTGATCCTAGTTTAGCGGACTTGCGTGTTGTGGGGACTTTTCCTACTCACGATATGGATCTTGTGCTTTCTATGTTATCTAAATCTTTTCCTATTCGTATAAAGCATCCATTGCCTTGGTGGGTGGGCATTTCCGTAGCTTAGTGTTCAGTGGAATTTATTTTCAAAGTATTTTTAAAAAACATTTTTTTTCATGTCCCTTTCTTCGTTTACGTTCGGTAATAGTAATAAGAAATATTATTATTACGGAGTTTATATGGCCCTTGCTTGTTCACTTAAGCGACGAAAGAATGCTCGTACCGCTTTGTCGTTGCTTTTCGCTAATACGTTACTTGCTGGTGGCGTTGGTATGATGTTTAGCTCAGTAACTTATGCAGAAGCTGCAGCATCAGAGATACATTATTACAACATTCCTGCAGAGCCTTTATCTAAGGCGATTAATGCATTTTCTGCCGTATCAGGTATGTATTTAGGTGGCAACAGTGAGCTTCTTAAAAGTAAAAATACGCAGGGTTTTGTAGGTGAATACTCTGCCGGACAAGCGCTGGATTTATTGTTAATAGGTACAGGTTTGTCATATGAAGCAGGGGAAGGTAGAAGTATAGTTCTTATTGATACTGAGTCTGTTTCTGAAGGTGAGAATGGCATCACCATGTCACCCTTGTTGGTTCGTGAAGATAAAGTTGTAACCACTTTAGGTGCGAGCATACTAAACGCAAGTGAAATTGAAAGTATGGCTGGAGAGACTGGAAATCTTACTGATTTACTAAGAGGAAATGGTGCGGTCCGTTATAGTCGTTCTTCTAGTACTTCAGCAAGTAGCGCAAGTATGCGTCCTGACGAAGTATCTATTCATGGTCAGTCACATTATCAAAACTCGTTTGTTATCGACGGGATGTCTGCTAATAATGATTTAAATCCTGGAAACTCCGAAGATACTTATTCAAATCCGATTAATCCGAGTAATTTGAGCATGCTGTCCGGCAGTTCATCTCAAAGTTATTATATTGACCCTGATGCTGTGGAGTCAGTTACTGTTTATGACTCTAATATTCCTGTCGAATTTGGCGGCTTTCTGGGTGGCGTTATTTCAGCAAAATTAAAGCGATATGATGGCGAAGATTATTTTTCAGTAAAATATGCGATCTCTAAGGATGAGTGGGATGAAATGCACGCTGATGAATCTTTAGAGGGAGATATGGCTGATGGTGATTCATTAGAAGGAGAATATACGCCAGAGTATTTAAAGCAGACCTATACATTAACTGGTGCGCAAGGAATTACAGACAAGCTTGGTGTGACATTTACCGCTTCTCGTGCGAACTCTAATTTTGAACAAAGCTATGTGAAAAATATTGGTAATACTGTTTATGGAAAGCAGGGCGTTTCTTATGATGATACTATCGATAATTTAATGGCTAGATTTGACTATAAAGCCAACGATAATTTAGATATTGGTGTGTCTGTTCTTTATGCTAACCGATACCATGATGGTGTTACTAATGCTTCATATGACTCTGCATTTATAAAATCACATAAAGCATCAGGTATTAGCTCTGAGGTTATATATAGCACAGACTCTGGAATATTAAAAACGACATTTTCTTACGATGAGGCAAGAGACACTTTATCTTCCGATGATTCAGAGTACATATATCATTATGCCGATTATTATAATGGGCGATGGCCTTATACTGGTGGCTATGGAAACATAAATCAGCAACAGAATACGACGACCTTTAAACTTGATTGGCTACAAAAAGCATTTGATGTTGGCTCTTTCAAACACACCTTTAGAGTTGGTGCTGAGTTGAATCGAAAAAAACAGTTTTATCAAGTAGAAGACAAAATTGTCAGTGAAAACTATCAGTGTGTAATCAGTCGCTGCGGTGATACAAATAGTGATGGTGTTATTGACTATAATGATGAATATCTTCGTATCCTTAATATTGTCGATGCAAATAAGCTTGAGAAGTCATCTCACTCAGAAGGTGTTTATTTTTCTGATACGATTGAAAATGGAGATTGGACTTATTACTTAGGATTACGTGCGGATTATGAATCCACTTTAGAGAATTTAAATTTTTCGCCACGATTTAATGTGCAATGGGATGTGTTTAGTGATAATGAAACCCGTTTAATCACTGGGGCAAATCGTTATTACGGAAGAGATTTTTTTCAATATGAGGTTAATAGTCAGTTGCGTTCTTGGCGTACGACTTATCGATATAATACCGATGGTACACTTAACCAGTTTACCTCTTATTCAGATAATTCCTTTTATGATTATGATCTTGATACACCTTACTCTGATGAGCTGGTATTTGGTGTAATTCAGCAAGTAGGTAATGTTGATGTTACTGTAAAGTATGTGAACCGTGAAACTCGTGACATGGTAACTCGTTCTAAGACTGCATCAGGATTGAATTACTATTCAAATTTTGGTCGTAGTTCTACCGATACTATTTCTTTAAAGATAGAAACTCGAAAACCTTTTGAGTTCGGTGGAACAGAGACTGATGGTGAATTTTCTATTAGTTATCAAGAAAGTAAAACAAATACGTTGTCAGATGTATCTTATGAGGATGAAATTAACTCTAAACAGATTTATTATAAAGGTAATGTTATTTATAACTCACAATTACCTAAGTCTGACTTTAATATTCCGTTTAGTATAAATTTCTCTACATCGACAGCTATTCCTGATTTTCATTTAGTTTGGACTAACCGAATTAATGTCGAGTCTGGCGGAAAAATAGCTCAAGATACAGGAGATAATTATACAGACCTATCCGGTAATTATGATATTTATGATGATCTAGAATTTAACAGTTTAATCACTTTAGATACGTCTTTTGAATGGAAACCAGTTATCTTTAAAGAAGTAGAAGGTTATTTAAAGCTTTCTATAAACAATGTGTTTGATGATTATATTGATAAGTCGACTAGTTCTGGAAGTTATTCTTACACATTGGGCCGCTCTACCAGTTTGGAAGTCGGTATGCGCTTCTAAGCAGATGTTTCTTTTATCTCCTTTCTTTTCTTGTAAACAAATGCTCTCTCGAGCATTTGTTTATGGCTGTTTTTGAATGATTTTTTTGTGAGCTGTTTTATGCTTTTTTTACAAAAAATCCTGTGTGTTATGGGATTAACCTGTTTGTTTGTTTTTGTCACTCCAGTATATGCCAATGATAAGGGTTTACCTTGGGATAAGCGTGTTGTGCAGGGGACTTTGGATAATGGCTTCCGCTATTATTTATTCGATTCAAAACAAGAAAAAGACGCGCCAAAAGGGCTGACATTAGCGAATTTAGTCGTACTTTCTGGTGCCATTGATGAGGAAGAAAATCAGTTAGGCGTGGCGCACATGGTGGAACACATGGTATTCCACGAAAGTAAGGGGTTGCCGAATGGCGTGCGAAAAGCCTTTACTGATATGGGGTTTAAGCAAGGTCGTGATTTTAATGCCATGACCAACAGCGAAAATACCCGCTATATGGTGAATTTGAAAAACACCACGCCAGATCGATTGAACAATGTGTTGGATATTTATCAGCAAATTGCTTTTCATGCCGAAATCAAAGCCTCGTCTTTGGATAAAGAGCGTTTAATTATTCAAGAGGAATGGCGTGGCAAGTTGAGCCATCGTTCCCGCGTTAATGACGAGAAAAAAACCTTACTGAGAGTTGGCTCTTTGTATCCAGAACGTCCAGTGCTTGGTACTCAGGCAACCATTCAACACACCCCAGCAACACAGCTTCAGTCTTTTTATCAACATTGGTATGCGCCAAATAACATGGCGTTGGTGGTTTTTGGACCTATGGATACCGCTGTATTAGAAGCACAAATTAAGCGTGTCTTTGGTTCTGAACGTAAGCGAGAGCTTCCAAAGCGTCACCCAAAAGACCCTGTACTGGATGGGAATCTAAAAATTGGTCAGCTTAATGATTCTGGTAATAAAGTGAACCGAGTGGTTTTTTTATACCGATTTGAAAGTGAAGCAGGTAGCACTGACGAAGCACGTCGTGACGGCTTGATTGATTACATGGCTCGCAATCTTTTAACTCAGCAGGTTTATCGTCAGAGAGAGGTATTACCTGAGCATGTACGGGTATTATCGAGTACAAAAGGAACGGTCTCTCCAAATGTGGCGATATTAGGTTTTTCAGTCAATGTGGACGACGGATATCACGCTCTAGGGTTGGAAACCTTAATTCAAGAGATTGAACGAATAGAGACGCAGGGATTTTTTCAGCAAGATTTTGATCAAATCTATCAAAAGGTTGTTGATGTTGCTAAACGCAATAAAAACGCGGCAAAGAGCCGAGGCACCATTTGGTCAGTGAAAATGGTCGAGGCGGTAACGTCTGACAAATCCCTTCATGACCCTAAACAAAGTAATGATCAAATATTGCGTCTTGTTAAGACGATTTCGCTTGAGGATGTAAATGCTCGCTTGAAGCAGTGGCTGTCTTCGCCAGATCGTATTCTTTATACACAAGCCGTGGGCGGGAAGTATGTAGATATAGGTACGGTGGAATCTGTTGAAGCATTGTTTGATGAGATGCAATCTCGCCAGCTTGGTGCCTTAGAAAAAGAAAAAATAGTGGCGGTGAAAGCATTGCCTGTTGTAACGAAAAGTGGCTCGGTGGTACTTACATCGCGAAACGCAGAATTGGGTGTATCAAATTGGTCTTTATCAAATGGCGATAAACTGACAGTGCTAGACCCGAGTGTTTTGGCTGAGCGTTATCAAATTGATCAATCCGAAATAGACAATAAAACTTACTTCACCGCGATTTCTGACGCAGGTTATAGCGTAAAGCAAGGCTCTACTTGGGCAGAGCAAATTGCCGTGCAAATGTCTGATGCCACCGGTGTTTATGGTTGGACTGATGAAGAGTTTCAACAATGGCGTAAAGAAAATAGTGTGTTTTTAACCTCTAAACAGAAGGCGCAAAGCCTTGCGTATCGAGGGTCAATTGATAGTGATAATTTAGATAAGTTACTGAACGTTTACCATGTGAACCAAGTTACCCCCAAAATCGATATCGATGTTTACGACAGCATAATGGCAAGCTTAAAAAGAAGCGCCAGTATTGATGTTGTACGTCCGATTGAAGTGTTTTCACGACGTTTAGCACAAGCGCGCTTTGGGAAAAGTGACACGACGTTGAGTTTGTCGCATTTAGCGCCGTTGTCGTTAGATAAGATAGAAAAAACACGACAACAACAAGTTGCCTTGCCAGTGCATTATTTTATGGTGTCTCGTTTGCCTGAAGTAGATGTGACTCGCTTGGCGGCTTTGTATTTGGCCAATATTCCTCGTGATCAGCTTGCTTCCACAGATAACACTAAGGCTGTTGTGCAGCAAGCCGGTGAAGCGATTGTGGATGTTTCATTGAATACGGAACCGAAAGCCGAATATCGTTTGTATGCCTATCAATCTTTGCCTTGGTCGCCTGTTGCCGCGCTTCAGTTGACCTATTTGGGTGAGCGTTTAGAGGCAGAGTTAAAACAGCGGCTGCGTAGTGAGGTTCAAGGCGTTTACAGTGTAAGAGTAGGCTTGGATCTGAACAAAGATACCAAGCGTGCTGAGTTAAGTATTCAGTATTCCAGCTCTCCAGCACGATTAGACGATTTGGCAGAGATGACCAAAAACGTGCTATCTGATTTGCCAGACATAGTGACAGAAGAATGGGCAAAGGAAATACAGGATGCCTTCGCAGATGTTGAGCAGAACCGCTTGGAGAAAGCCTTTGATTCCACCTTGTTACATCGTCTTGAGTTAAGCGAAACACTTTATGGTGATGCCCGCTATCTTGATGAAATGGATCAATTGAAGTCCGGTTTAACGGTGGCGAAGCTAAAAGCCTTGGTCGATACATTAACCTTTACCAATAGAGTGACAGGGTTTTATCGCCCTATAGATTAATCATTCAATAACTAATCTAACAACACTTTAAAATGCCCAGTAATGAGATTGCTGGGCATTTTTTTAACATTAAAGGTTAGTTAAAAGGTGGCTTGTTGCTCGACTTATGAGTAAGTCATGAATACTATGAAATCAATCTATCATTGTGATCTGTCTTAGTTAGCTGTCTTAGTTAGGAAAGCATTCATGTCGCGTCCCGTGAAATTACTCAGTGTTTCTATTGGTCTTATCTGTCTCCTGTTGGCGTTGAACTTTGGTTTGCGCTCATCAATGGGCTTTTTTATGGCACCGATCTCCCAAGAGTTTGGTTATGGGCGCGAAGTGTTTGCTTTTGCCTTGGCATTACAAAACCTATGTTGGGGCTTGTTTCAGCCGATTGCTGGTGCCTTTGCCGATCGTTATGGCACTTTGAAAACCTTATTTATTGGGGCTGCGTTATATGCATTAGGTTTATATGTGACCGCTGGTGCCGATGGTGTGCTAGGACTCAATATGGGCGCTGGCGTATTAATGGGCATGGGCATCGCAGCAACGGGATTTGGTGTGGTATTGCCAGCGATGGCGCGCATGGTCTCTCCTGAAAAACGCTCCTTTGCTTTGGGTTTGGGCAGTGCGGCAGGTTCTGCTGGGCAGCTTTTAGTAATCCCTATTGCTCAAGACTTCATTGCTTCCTATGGTTGGAGCAACGCCTTATTGTTGATGGCGGTGTGTGCCTTGATGATGGTGTTGTTGTCTAGCCCATTTCGCCAAGAAAAAGACGGTATGAATGCGAATGCAACCACAATAGAAGTGACGCAGACCATGAAAGAAGCCTTGCGTGAAGCAAGTGCTTATTCCCATTATTGGTTGTTGGTGGTTGGCTTTTTTGTTTGTGGTTTTCAATTGGCTTTTATCACTGTGCATATGCCAGCGTTTTTATCTGATCAAGGTTTTTTGCCCGATGTGGCGGTAGCGAGTTTGGCTCTTATTGGTTTGTTTAATATTTTTGGTTGTTTATTATCTGGCAGTTGGGCTGGGAAATATTCGAAGAAAAAATTGCTCACTATTATCTATGCACTTCGAGCCTTGTCGATTGCCTTGTTTATGACGCTGCCAATGACAAGCATGTCTGTGTATGTTTTTTCCATTGTGACAGGCTTGCTTTGGCTGGCGACGGTACCGCCAACCTCGGGTCTGGTGGCACAAATGTTTGGCTTACGTTACATGGGCTTGCTGTACGGCATCGTCTTTTTAGGTCATCAACTTGGCTCGTTTAGTGGCGTTTGGTTAGGCGGTTATCTCTACGATAAAACTGGTTCTTACGATGTTGTCTGGTGGGCAGCTTGTATTATCGCCCTGATTACGGCATTGATTCATATCTTAATCGACGAGCGCCCAGTGGCACGTCTTCGTGCCGCTGTGGCTTGAGTGATATAAAGAATAGAAACTAAGAGCCTTAGCTTCTATTCTTGTGCTTGCCATTGTTGTTGGTAGAAGCGCTGAACCTTGTCGCCTTCCCATTGAAACAAATACAGCCAGCCGTTATCGATCAGTTGTCTAACAATATTGTTCTTTGCGGCGATTTTCTCGATAGCCGTTTTTGGTGCAGCAACGTAAACCGCGAGTTTAACCGGTGTGTGCATCCATTTTTGGCCGTCGTTTAAAGACTGCATGGAAAGTCCTATGCGCAAGTCTCCGCCGTTACCTTCAAATACGCCAATGTTTCCGCCAACTGCGTTGTGCAGCACTTTATTACCGCAGCCGAATTTGAAGTTATCAGTCACCGATAAGTTGTATTGCATGTTGATCCAGTGAGTCACCAGCATTGGCGCGGTAAGAATACGTTCTAGAATGCTAAAGTCTGAGTCATTGTGTTGATTATAATCGTGTAGAAAACTGCGTCCTTCAAGATCGAGGTGGCGGGTCTTCTGGCGTGGAGCGATGATAAAAGAATGATTGTTAGCAAGTCCCCATTCTGGGTTAACTTGTGACCAGTCGTTGGCACGTTTGCTAAAAGCTTTTGAGCGTTGTTTGTCCGAAGCATCCAGCAAGGCCATATCTAACCTTGTTGCGCGTTCTTGTTGAGCGAGAAACTGGGCTTTTTCAAACCAATCCATTATTTTGCTATCGATGCTTTTGGCGTCTTTTATTTGATCAAAGCAAGTTAATTGATCTGTGGTGGTGTTATGCATCGCAGGGACAAATTGCGTGTCGCTAGGAATCTCCATCCCCATGTCGTTGAGTAAGGCGCGCACCTTGTGGTCATTTAATAGTGATGCCAAAACCTTGACGTTGACCTCGCCACTTTGTCCGCCACAAGCGCCACATTCTAATCCGGCAGCATGAAGGTTGTTGCTGGTATGGCTACCGTGACCGACTAACATGATGATAGGCGCATAGGTGGTTAGCTTGATGGTATCTAAAATGCCTTTTGCTAAATTGGCTTTATCTTGATCTGTCAGTGCAAGGCCATGCTGAGTCAATTGCCAGTCGGTATTTGGCGCTAAACGATTGGCTGGGTGTTCTTGTCTCTGGGAGAAAAGTGTTTGCTTGAACATTTTAAAGGCGTACCACCAACCCATGGATTCCACCATGGAAAAGGATGCTGGCGCGGCGTGTCCCCAACGATGCCAACGGGCTTCTTTTTGCTGGTGGTGAACGTGATTTTTATCGCTCGTCAATTCGGTGACGGTTATGGACGCTTGTAATAAGCCGGGAAGTTGTGGGCGAACATAGTGGCTGTCTTTTGCTTTGTATTCGATAGGCAAACCAAAAAAGCCCGCAA
Organism: Marinomonas sp. ef1; assembly: GCF_002806845.1. Taxonomy (NCBI): domain Bacteria; kingdom Pseudomonadati; phylum Pseudomonadota; class Gammaproteobacteria; order Oceanospirillales; family Oceanospirillaceae; genus Marinomonas; species Marinomonas sp. ef1. The sequence continues at coordinate 199,554 of NZ_NHTT01000007.1, forward strand.
AACCCAGTGTTTGAATCTTGTCGGATTGTTTTTCCAGCGCACGTCTAAATACTTCTGAACGAACGTCGATGCAAAATATAGCTTGCAGTTCAGGTCTTGCTGAGCCTGCTAAAGAAGATGAAGGCGGTGTAGAGATCAGAGTTTGATGTAAGCTTTTTTGCTCACTGTATTCCAGTGCCAAGGCCCAAGTTTTGGATGTTAATAAAGCGTCTTGATGTGTTTGAATCAGCGCTGGGATGGCATTTTTTTGTTCTGACCATTTGTTAGCTATTGCGCTATGTAATGCTTGGGATGTGTGTTTTAAGTAACGCCAAACAACCAATTCCCATGCCATTTTTATGGCGAGCAAAGACTCCACATGGTTTTCTTGCGCAAGGTTTTCATTGCTATCGCCTTTGGACCAATTTAAGTAAGCCAGATAACTGCTCCAGCCATTAATATCGAGCAATAATGCTTGTGCGTAGAAATGTAGCGCTTGATCATCCAAGGCCAATTCTTCGATGGCCAGAGCAAATAAGGCTTCTTTGTCAGTGGGTAAGTTATGGAAGAAGTCAGTGAGTTTTGATTCGCCCATGATAATGCTTAGACCTTTGTCTTCATTGGTGACTTCTAACCAATGGCTGTATAGATCGAGCTCGTTGTTAATGTTTTGCTGTCTTAAGGTTGGGCTTTGCTGCTGGTAATGCGCGGCGCAAAACTGGCTGACTTGATGGGTGATTTCATCGTGCCAAGACATCTTATTAGCGGGTCTATGTTGATCGGCAAGGTCTGCAATATTACGCCAAGAATCTGGCAAATTATTGGCTTGAGACAAATGCTCAAGTAAGGCGTCTTGCTCATTGAGGTCATAGTGTTCAGAAGCTTTGGTTAGGCAATGGTGTGAAATTTTCCCTTCATCAAACCAAGCGCGATACGTCTCATTAGACATATAGGTTTTGATGCCTGCCAAGGCTGATAATTCATCAGAAATGTCATCAAAGGGTTTATCAACCAATGACCAAAGTGGATTGACCGCGATCAGTTTATCCAATGGCCAATGGGGAGCAATAGTACGAGTCGCATCGAGCAATAGGTCCTTTTGTTGCATGCTTAATGTATTTGTAGCCTTGATAGTCATGCGATTCTCCTAAGGTTTTAGCGACGGTTTATTTTTGCTTAATGCGTGATGTTGTTCTTTGGCTCTGGCGGGTAAGGTGACTGGCCAGAATTTAAGCACCAGACGTGTGAGCCATTCATCCAGATAAAGCCCTGCAAACAGGGCAATAGATAAGCGACGAACTGCGCGCCAGCGTACTTGATAATGCAGCAGCGCACTTAAGATGAAGAGCAGGCTAAATAAAACCATCGCCCAGATATCGGCTAGGGAAAAAGCCTGAATCGTGTGAGTTGAATAGGTCGGTAATGCGTAATGCATGGCGTATTTTAATGCAGCATAAATCACACACAAAAACACGCCCATCATGAAGGTGTAAACAACCGAAGGTGAGTGCTCGCACGTGCGCCATTGCACGATAAGAATAGTGAGTGCGAGAGCGAATAACCACCAAGCACTAAACGCGCTATCGAAGCCAAATAAAGTTCGCACAATCACCACAATCGCGGTACTTAAACCAAGAGAAAGCAGCCAAGTTTGTGCGTTAGGCATGATGGCTTTGTTCGTCGGTGAAGACTGAGTATTGGTTTTTGCGGCGCTAGAAAGACGTAATCTAATGGCGTCATTCACCGCGTTGCCGGAGTTGAGAAAAGAGTAGGCTTTGTAAAAAGAATGGGCGAGCAAGTGCAGCAAGACTAATTCGTACAACCCTAAGGCAAATTCCAGCAGCATCAGCCCCATTTGCGCACAAGTCGACCAAGCAAGGCGAACTTTGACGCTGATTCTAGTTGTCATGATCAAGGCGCTAGCGAGTGTCGACAATCCAGCCACAATTAACAATAGCCAGATTGCCACGGAACTTTGCGCAACCACAGGCGTGAACAAAAGCAGTAGATAACCGCCGAGGTTGATAACACCTGCATGGAGTAAGGCGCTGACAGGTGTTGGCGACTCGACAACTTGTATTAACCAACCATGGAAAGGAAGTTGAGCACATTTGATTAACGCAGCCAGTGCGATCAAGCAGGCTGTGACTTGCTCTTGCCAGTGTAATGCCAATCCGGCGCTAGATTGGGCAACAGCGGTATCGATAATAGTGTTGATGTATAAACTGTCGTATTGCTGGTAAAGCAAGGCAAAAGCGGCAAACAAAGACAGCTCGGCAATTCGTGCCAGCATGAACTTCTTGTGGGCGGCGAGAATGGCTCGTGGACGATCCGCGTAGAAGGTTAATAAGTTGTTGAGTGACAAACTAATGCCTAACCAGCCGAGCCAGAAAATCACCAAATGGTTGGTGGTCACTGTTATGGCTACGGACGCCAAGGTAAACATTAACCAACGATAGTAACGATTCAGATTAACCTGTCCTGCCATGTAGTTTCGCGAGAAGCTGATCAGCACCCAACCCATGATAGTCACCAATCCAAGCATGATCTGATTGAGTGCTGTGTGACGAATCAAAGTAGAAGATTGCCAAGCATCAGTGAAAAAGTAACTGACCGGAAAGGTGGCGAGAAAGATAATCAGCAAGACAAAGCTTAATCGAGACGCTTTTTGTGCCACGTATTGGGTTTTCTCATGGCCGAGATACCAGCCGCCAAAAAACAGCGTAAAGGGAATGAAAATCGGTAAGAAACTTAACACGACTAAGGACATACATAACCTACGTTTATTGGATTTAATAAATTGAGGCGATTATGAAGTCTTTATTTTGTTAATAAAAATACATATATTGTTATGTAACGTTCACTTTTAGTTATGTATTTAAAGGATGATAGGCAATGAGTCGGTTGAATTATCATCATTTGTATTATTTTTGGCGGGTTGCCAAGAGCCCGAGTCTGACGGAAGCGGCAGAAACCTTGCACATCTCTCAGTCCGCTCTGTCGGCGCAGATCAAGCAGCTTGAACAGAGTCTTGATGTGGCATTGTTTATTCGTCAAGGGCGTAAGCTGGTACTGACCGATGTTGGGCGTCGGGTGTTGGCTTATGCGCAAGATATTTTTAATACCGGCGAAGAGCTAGAAAAGTTTATCCAGAAGGACAGTGCGACGCAGGTTCAGCATATTACCATCGGCGTACAGAGCAATTTATCGAGAAATTTCATCGAAAGCTTTATTGCGCCTTTGTTAAAAAGCGAGAACGTGGATTTTTCACTTGCTTCGAGAGGCATGACGGATTTGCTCAATGGACTCGTCAATCATGAATTAGATTTGGCACTGACCAATCGTGCTATTTTGAGTGAAGGCCATGACACGACATGGCGAAACCAGCTAGTCGCTAGACAAGCTGTGGCGATTGTTGGGCCTTATGGCGAAAAGCCCGAGATGTCTTTTCCACAGGGCTATGAAGATAAAAAATGGGTAGTGCCGGGGCGCAACACCGATATTCGTTCCTCATTTGAATCCTTTTGCGCCACGCATCAATATCAGCCAGATATCAAGGCGGAAGTGGATGACATGGCGATGTTGCGATTGTTAGCAAGGGACAGTGGTTATTTGTCCGTATTGCCGCCGGTGGTGGTAAAAGACGAGATTCAATCGAAAGTGCTACAGGATTATGAAAGCATTCCTCAAGCATTCGAAAACTTTTACGCCATTACTATGCCACGTAAATTTACTTCGCAACCTGTATTGGATTTGATCAAAATTGCGATTCATCAGTATTCTGTGGACCACTCAATTTAAGTGTTTTGAAGGCGCAGTCTGAAAGCCCCATAATTAAAAAGGCAATAGTAAGAAGGCAATACTAAACAAGGAAATAGTACATGACTCCTTTGCAAGTCTATCAAACTCGTCTAGAGCAGAACGAAGTGACGTTTGATGAGCGTCAGCAGCCTGCGCTAAATGAGTTAGAACGTGTTTATCAATCGTTACTGTCGAACCTATCAAATAGCGACGTGTTAGAGCCAATCAAAGGCGTTTATCTTTGGGGCGATGTGGGTCGTGGCAAGACGTTTCTGATGGATTTGTTTTATGACTGTTTGCCTGATGGAATGGCGTTAAGGCTGCATTTTCATCATTTTATGGCGCGTTTACACCGAGAGTTGAATCTTGCCTGCGGTCAGAAAAATCCTTTAAAAGGCATTGCCAAACGCTTGGCGTCAGAATGCCAAGTGCTATGTTTTGACGAGTTTTTTGTCTCTGACATTGGTGATGCTATGTTACTGCGGGGGTTGGTTGAAGCCTTGTTTGAAGAAGGTGTGATGCTGGTGGCAACATCGAATATTTCGGTGGAAAACTTGTTTCAAAACCAGTTGCAAAAAGAACGCTTCGCGCCAGCTATTGCCTTGTTACAAGCGCATTTAAATAGCATTCATCTTGGCGGTGAAGAGGATCATCGATTACGTCATACAGGATTTACGCCGATTTATTTTGTCAAACACGAGCAAGATATGTCGCTCTTGTTTAAGCAGCTGGCAAAGGGAAAAATCAACCGACAGCCGCTGCAAATCTGTCGTCGAGCTATTGCGGTGATTGAATCGGCGGATAACATTGCTTGGTTTGACTTTTATGCTTTGTGTGATGGCCCTAGATCGTCTCTGGATTACATTGAGCTAGCGCAAACTTATCCGTTGATAATGCTGACAGGTATTCCAGAACTAAGCAGCGAACCTTATGAACACATCAAAGCGCGAGGCACAGAAGACGGCGCTATTGGCTCAGGGCAAACTGGTGAACGCGCGGTTTCATTAGGTGTTAATGATGATGCTGTGCGTCGTTTTATTAGTTTGGTGGATGAGTGCTATGACCATCAGGTGGTTTTGTTACTGAATGCTGGCGTACCTTTGGATAACTTGTATTTAAACGGTTCGTTGTTGTTTGAGTTTCGTCGTACATACAGTCGTTTAATTGAAATGAAATCTCATTACTATCAAGCATTACGAATAAGTCTGATGAATAAGTAGTATGGCAAGCTTTATTGACCAAATAGACGGGTTAAATGGTTGATTTCATTCTGACTATTTTTGCTAAGTTTTTCGTAAAAGCTTGATAAAACCAGAATGCGCGACCACTATATTTAAAAGCAATGAATTTAAAAGACATTAATAAAATGACAATAAGGAGGGCGATCATGCAGTATGAAGATCGCGTTGATGCGTTAGTCGCACCGAAAGGTTCGTTAGAAATGTTGTCTCAAGATGAGATTTCTCGTTTGTCAGAAGAAACAGGTCCACTTCATGAACTATTTCATCGTTGTGCTTTGGCTATTTTGAACTGCGGTAGTGATTCTGATGATCCGCAAGCTGCCATGGAAGAGTTTAAAGATTTTGAAATCCGCATCGTACAACAAGAACGAGGCGTGAAACTGCAGCTGAAAAATGCACCGGGCAGTGCTTTTGTCGACGGCAAGATGATTAGCAGCGTACGCGAAATGTTGTTTAGCGTATTGCGAGATATTATTTTTACTCAGCACGAATACATTCTTGCTCGCGGTTTAGAAAACGCGAGTTCAGATAAATTAACCAATGTGGTGTTTGAATTATTACGTAACGCTAATGTTTTTCGACGTATTCAAAATCCAGATATGATTGTGTGTTGGGGCGGCCATTCTATTGCGCGTCACGAGTACGATTACACCAAGCGTGTCGGCCATGAATTAGGTTTACGTGAACTGAATATTTGTACCGGTTGTGGACCAGGGGCAATGAAAGGGCCGATGAAAGGCGCTGCCATTGCTCACGCAAAACAACGTATCAAAAATGGTATTTACCTAGGTTTAACGGAGCCGGGCATTATAGCCGCTGAATCACCGAATCCAATCGTGAATCAGCTAGTGATTATGCCAGACATAGAGAAGCGTCTTGAAGCCTTTGTACGTGCTGGGCATGGCATTGTGGTCTTCCCTGGTGGGGCCGGGACCGCAGAGGAAATTTTGTATATTTTGGGTATCTTGTTACATCCGAAAAATGCCGATGTACCATTTCCTTTGGTGTTTACTGGACCAAAAGAAAGTGCGGATTATTTTGAGCAAATTCATGCCTTCATTGGTGATGTACTAGGTGCGGAAGCGCAGAACAAATACCGCATTATTATTGAAGATGAAGTGGAAGTGGCTCGCGCCATGAAGCAAGGTATGGAAGAAGTTCGCCAATACCGTAAAGCCCATCAAGATGCGTTTTACTACAATTGGAAACTGCATATTCCAGAAGAGTTTCAGTATCCGTTTGAACCAACCCATGAAAAAGTTCGTGAGCTGAATCTACATTTTAATCAAGAAACGCATTTGCTTGCCGCGGATTTACGTCGAGCGTTTTCATCTATTGTTGCCGGTAATGTGAAAGCGCAAGGCGTGGCGTATATCAAAGAGTTTGGGCCATTCGAGATTCATGGAGATAAAGCTTTGTTAGCGAAACTGGATGCCTTGTTACAAGCTTTTGTTCGTCAGCAACGTATGAAGTTGCCGGGCAGTGCGTATGTGCCGTGTTATAAAGTCATCACAGACTAATAGTATGGCTACTGTGCTCGTAACGTCATCTGTAGACTTCTAATGTAAAAAAGGGCTTCTCGTGAAGCCCTTTTCTGTTTTAGCTGTGAGCGTTCTTGCTCTGGTTTTGAGCTTAACCAAACACTGACCAGCCGATGCTTTCCGATAGTGCTTCAAGCGCTGCCATGCCCGCTAGTGAATTGCCCGATTTGTTCAGTTCGGGTGACCAAACACACACTGAAAAACGATTAGGGACGATGGCAAGAATACCGCCACCAACACCACTTTTTCCTGGCAGTCCTACTCGATAAGCAAAGTTACCTGCTTCGTCGTATAGGCCGCTGGTGGCGAGTAGACCGTTTACCTGAGTAGTTTCTCGCGCACTAAGTACTTGTTCACCACTAAGCTGTGAGTAGCCCTTGTTGGCAAGGAAACTAAAGGCCTTAGCTAAATCCACACAGTTCATGCGCATGGCACAGTTATCGAAGTAACTATGCAACACATCTTCTACGTCGTTTTCAAAATTGCCAAAGGCTTTCATCAAATACGCCATGGAAGCATTGCGCGCACGAAACTCGTATTCGGAGCTGGCAACGATTTTGTCTGAGTTCAATAGCGGGTTATCGGCTAAGCGACGAATGAACTCTCGCATGGCGTAATGCGGTGAGGCAAAACGGGACTGATTCATGTCGCTGATTACTAGAGCGCCAGCATTGATAAAGGGATTACGGGGTACACCGGCTTCGTATTCTAGCTGCACTAATGAATTAAACGGATTGCCTGAAGGCTCTCGTCCAACGCGTTTCCACATATCTTCGCCATAGTGTTTGATGGCAAGGGTTAAGCTAAAGACTTTAGAAATACTCTGGATAGAGAAGTCTGTATAGGCTTGGCCTGCATGATAAAGCTCGCCGTTGTTGCTGTAGATGGCAATACCAAATTGATTAGGATCGACATTGGCCAACGCGGGTATGTAGTCTGCGACTTTACCTAAACCGATTAATGGTTTTACTTTTTGTTCTATTGAATGCAGTAAATCTTCCACGAGGTTCTCAGTGTTATTTTAATGGGAAGTGAATGGTTGAGCTTGATGGGGGGCTAGTATAGGTATTTACCTAAAAATTTCTAGGGATAAAGGGGGATTTGGTGAATATGGCTGCTTTCAAACACGCCATTTGATTGCTGGCGTGTTTGAAAGTAAGAGAGTCGTTACTATAGCGTTTTTACTTCTCTTGTTTTTTTTATATGGTCTACATGCAAGTTAATCAATTGTCCTGAGATGGTTGCGTTGTTTGGTATATTCGGTAAATTATCGATTTGATACCAGTTAGCTTCTTCTATTTCGCCAGGTGCTGGCGTAATTTCACCGCTGGCATAATCAGCAAAAAAACCTGTCATTAATTGATGTGGAAAAGACCATGGCTGGCTACTTACGTAGCGAATGTTGGTGACTTCTATGCCAACTTCTTCTCTAATTTCTCTTGCTACCGCTTGTTCCAATGTCTCGCCAGCTTCGACAAAACCAGCGATATTACTAAATCTGTCTTTGGGCGCCTGTGGGCCTCGAGCAAGCAGTACTTGATCGTCCTTACGGATCGATACAATGATGCAGGGGGAGATTCGAGGGTAGTGACGCAGATTGCACGACGGACAGATCTTTGTGTGTTCGGTGGCGTGCTTTTCTCTCATGGCGGTGCCGCAGCGGCCACAAAATTGATGGTCACGATCCCATGTAGATAGCTGGTGTGCTCGACTTAACAAAATGTAATTGTGTTGATCTTGTAGGAAGAGTAACTCTCTTAGACCAATTTCAGTAAAGCCTTTGGGAATAGATTCAAAACGACACACGAAGATATCTTGGCCATGCCATTGGCCACAATACACAGCACTCATTTTAGAGTTAGGCTGGAAGTGCGTAAAAGGCGTAAGAAATTGATTTTCGGATTCTATTAATACTTGGTTTCTATGTAACAAGATGTAGAGCGCATCTTGATGGGGAAGCGGGTGTGTTTGAATGCCTATTTCTAACATGTGATTGCTCGGTTTGCGTCTAAAGGAATTACGCTAACGCGATCATCTTCTAGACGCAATAACCTAAGAGGATTTAATTCCAATCCAAAATGACTTTTCCTGATAGACCTGAGCCCATGGTGTCGAAGCCTTGCTGAAATTCATCGACTTTAAAACGATGGGTAATGATTGGGCTAATGTCTAAGCCAGACTGCAACATAGCAACCATCTTGTACCAAGTTTCATACATTTCTCGGCCATAAATGCCTTTGATGATAAGGCCTTTAAAGATAACTTGGTTCCAATCGATGAGTGTGCCTTTGCTAGGAATACCTAACATGGCAATTTTTCCACCGTGGTTCATGCATTCCAACATGGAGCGGAAGGCCGTGTCATTGCCAGACATTTCCAAACCCACGTCGAATCCTTCATTCATGCCTATTTCTGTCATGACGTCTTTTAACGACTCACGACTAACGTTGACCGTGCGGGTTGCGCCCATCTTTTTTGCTAGATCTAGGCGGAAGTCGTTCACATCAGTAATCACCACATTACGTGCGCCTACGTGCTTAGCAATGGCTGCAGCCATTGCACCAATTGGCCCAGCGCCTGTGATTAAAACGTCTTCACCGATCAAATCAAACGATAGGGCGGTATGAGTCGCGTTACCAAACGGATCGAATATCGCGGCCATATCGTCACTAATATTGTCGGGGATTTTGAACGCGTTGCTAGCAGGAATCACTAAATACTCGGCAAACGCGCCGGTGCGGTTTACGCCAACACCGAGGGTTTTTCGGCATAGATGACGACGACCCGCACGACAGTTACGGCAATGGCCGCAAGTAATGTGGCCTTCACCAGAAACGCGATCACCAATTTTGAAACCAGAGACTTCTGGGCCGATTTCTGTGATCACTCCAACAAACTCATGACCAACTGTCATCGGCACTGGAATGGTGTTTTGTGCCCAATCGTCCCACTGATAAATATGCATGTCTGTCCCGCATATCGCGGTTTTACTTATTTTGATAACGACATCATTGTGACCACAATCTGGATGTGGAACATCTGTCATCCAAATGCCTTTTTCGGCGTGAAGTTTCGCAAGCGTTTTCATTATTTATTTCCTTCCATCCTTCCTTCAATGACACCCATCTCGCGGCCCACTTTGGTAAAGGCGGCTATGGCGAGATTAAGCTGTTCCGTTGTTAGTGACGCTGACATCTGTGTGCGAATTCTGGCTTTCCCCATTGGTACGACTGGATAGGCAAATCCTGTCACAAATATCCCTTCTTTATATAACGCATTTGCCATCTCTTGTGCGAGTTTTGCGTCACCTAAAATAACAGGAATGATTGGGTGATCACCAGGTACTAGGTTAAAACCTAAAGCATTCATTTGGGTACGGAAGTATTGGCTGTTGGCTTTTAATTGCTTGCGGGCTGAATCGCCATGTTTGAGGGACTCGATAATTTGCAAGCTGGTGGCGGTAATGACTGGTGCCAATGAGTTAGAAAACAAATAAGGTCGAGAGCGCTGACGCAACCAATCGACAATGCTTTTAGAGGCGCTGGTGTAGCCGCCAGACGCGCCACCAAGGGCTTTACCCAATGTGCCAGTGATAATGTCGATGCGACCCAGTACATCACAATATTCGTGACTGCCGCGGCCGTTTTCGCCTAAAAAGCCTACCGCATGGGAATCATCTACCATGACTAAAGCGTCGTACTTGTCAGCAAGGTCGCAGATAGATTTAAGGTCAGCAATGATGCCGTCCATGGAGAAGATACCATCGGTCACAATAAGCTTGGTTTTCGCACCGTCTTCATCTGCTTGTTTTAGATTAGCTTCTAGCTCTCGCATGTCATTGTTGGCGTAGCGATAGCGCTTTGCCTTACACAAACGAATGCCGTCAATGATACTGGCGTGATTGAGTGCGTCGCTGATGACAGCATCTTCTTCGTTTAATAGGGTTTCAAATAAGCCGCCGTTAGCATCAAAGCAAGAAGAATACAAAATAGTGTCTTCCATTTGCAGGAAGTCACTAAGGCTTTTTTCTAGTTGAGTATGAATGCTTTGTGTGCCGCAAATAAAACGTACGGAAGCCATGCCGTAACCGTATTCGTCTAGTGCTTGATGAGCGGCTTTTGTGACTTGGCTATCATTTGCTAGTCCAAGGTAGTTGTTCGCGCAAAGATTGATTAAGGGCGTTTTATCAGCGGTGGTAATTTGGCTGGCTTGTGGCGTGATAAGCGGGCGCTCTACTTTATAGAGACCTTCTTGTTTAAGTGTTTGGAGTTGATTCTCAAGATTTTGGTAAAAAACGGATTTACTCATGACTTTTCCTCTTGTGGAGATAGGTATTCCTTTTGCTGCGAACTCCTTGATGTCACTTGAGTGTAGGAGGGCGGCTTCAATATGAGTAGATGCAGTGACATAGTAAAACGGGCATAACAGTTTTGCTTTTTGATCAGGCTGGTCTTGCTGTCCGTTCGTCCGTAGAATGTGGGTAAATATTAAGCAAAGAGGAAATGACATGTTGTCAAAGGTTCATTACAGCATTTTACTGGGGGCGTTGAGCGCCAGTATTGCGGCTCAAGCTCAGGATTATCTACCCGTTCTGCAATACCATCATGTAAGTGCTAGTTCACCTAAATCGACTTCTGTTACCCCTGAACAGTTTACCGAGCAAATGGATTACCTAAAGAGCGCAGGCTTTCAGGTTGTGGATTTGCGTTCTGCGTTGGATGATTTAAAAGCCAATAAACCATTACCTGAAAAAGCGGTCGCGATTTCGTTTGATGATGCTTACCGCAGTATTTACCAAGCAGGCTTTCCAATCCTTAAAGAAAGAAACTTTCCTTTTACAGTGTTTATTAATACAGAACCTGTTGAACGTAAAAGTCGTAGCTTCTTAACTTGGGAGCAAATGAAAGAAATGGAACAGTCTGGTGGCGTGTTTGCTAATCACACCATTAGTCATCCTTATATGTTGCGTAAAGAAAAGGGTGAGTCTGATGAGGCTTGGTTGTCTCGTATGACAAACGAAGTAGATACGGTTGAAGGTTTACTAGAGAAAAACCTTGGGCATTCACCAAAAATGTTGGCTTATCCTTATGGCGAATCTAATAGCCAAATTCGAACCATGATGAAAGAGCGGGGCATAATGGCATTTGGGCAGCAGTCTGGTGTAGTGAGTGCGGATTCGGACTTCGAAAATTTGCCTCGTTTCCCCGCTTCAGGAGCTTATGCCAAGTTATCTACGTTAAAGACGAAGCTAAATGCTAAGCCAATGCCTTTGTTGTCCGAAAAGACTGGCGGTGACTATGCAACAGATCAGCCTGTTTCTATTAGTTTGACCTTTAAAGAAGGTAAGTACCGTTTGAAAGACTTAACCTGTTACGTTGCAGGCCAAGGCAAAGCTAAGCTGGATTGGGTGTCTGATACAGAAGTGACGGCGACTGCAGAGAAACCATTCAGTGTTGGCCGTGGCCGTATTAACTGCACTATGCCAGACAATTCGGGCAAACATTATTACTGGTATTCTAATGTTTGGATCCGTTCTTCCCCTGATCAGGGCTATGTGAGTGAAAAAAGTTAAACTTTTTTAAAAAAGAGGTTGCACTGAAATTTCAAATCAGTATTATACACCTCGCTCGCAACGGAGGGGTGGCAGAGCGGTTTAATGCACCAGTCTTGAAAACTGGCGTAGGTTAATAGCCTACCGAGAGTTCGAATCTCTCCTCCTCCGCCATCTTCTGAAGATGGTTGTTGTAAGCAAGATAAAATATTAGTTCCTCGATAGCTCAGTTGGTAGAGCAAATGACTGTTAATCATTGGGTCACTGGTTCGAGTCCAGTTCGAGGAGCCATCGGAGTATAGCGCAGTCTGGTAGCGCGCCTGCTTTGGGAGCAGGATGTCGGGGGTTCGAATCCCTCTACTCCGACCATTATATTTTATCATCACCATTAGTAATGGTGGGCGTAGCTCAGTTGGTAGAGCTCCGGATTGTGATTCCGGCGGTCGTGGGTTCAAGCCCCATCGTCCACCCCATTACTTGATAGTTGGGTCGTTAGCTCAGTTGGTAGAGCAGTTGACTTTTAATCAATTGGTCACTGGTTCGAATCCAGTACGACCCACCAACTATCTCAAAATACCTTATTCTGTATGAATCTGATTAATTCCTCGATAGCTCAGTTGGTAGAGCAAATGACTGTTAATCATTGGGTCACTGGTTCGAGTCCAGTTCGAGGAGCCATCGGAGTATAGCGCAGTCTGGTAGCGCGCCTGCTTTGGGAGCAGGATGTCGGGGGTTCGAATCCCTCTACTCCGACCATCAGTTTTAAAGTAAAAAGTTATGAGCGGGTCGTTAGCTCAGTTGGTAGAGCAGTTGACTTTTAATCAATTGGTCACTGGTTCGAATCCAGTACGACCCACCATTCTTCTCATAATTATCCTATCTCTCGTATTTATTTCTTGATATTTCTCTAGATAGCTTCAAAATCGTCTATCGTCTATCGTCTATCGTCTATCGTCTATCGTCTATCGTCTATCGTCTATCGTCTATCGTCTATCGTCTATCGTCTATCGTCTATCGTCTATCGTCTATCGTCTATCGTCTATCGTCTATCGTCTATCGTCTATCGTCTATCGTCTATCGTCATGCGCTGCGGTCTGCTCTAAATGTGTGCTGCGGGCTTTCTGAGAGTGTTTAGTATCACTTGTTGCCTTGGATCGGCTTGGTGGTGGGTGTCATGCTTGCTTTTGTAATGTGGGGTGAGGATTGTGTGGATGGGCTATTAAGTCTATTGTTGCTAAGTGTGTCTTGTGGTGTGATGATTTTTGGTTGTGATGGTGGTTTTTTTTGGGCTGGTTCTTCGGTGTGTCTGGTGAGGTGTGGATTTTTCTTGTGGATAAGTCTGTTATTAAGGTGTTGTTTTGTTGATAAATGTAGATGGGTATTAAAATTACTTGTGGATTGTTTTGTTAATCTAGATGGTAAGATATTGAATCTTAATTAGAAACTGCTAATGGTGGAGGGAGGTGGATTCGAACCACCGAAACTTTCGTGGCAGATTTACAATCTGCTCCCTTTGGCCACTCGGGAACCCCTCCACAGCAGCGCGACGTATAATATACATCGCGCCTTACTATGTAAATAGTTTTTTAAGATTTATTTAATAGTTTTGCTAATTTCGCTTTCATGCGCTCTTCAGGAGATAAGTTGTCATAAATATCTTCTTGTTTAGGTGCGCTTTGAGCTGTTTTAGGCTTTGAATGTGCTTTGTTTTTAGCTTGAGCTTGAGCTTGAGCTTGAGCTTTTGGCTTGTTGCGAGCTGGTTGGGCAGGTCTTTCTTTTGCGAGTCTGCTCGTTGTCGCTGTTTTAGCTTTTGCTGGAATCATAGAGTCAGGTAGGGCAGGCTCGTTGTTGACTGCAATACCTTCTAGGTCGATTCGTGGTTGGCCAGACAATAAGCATTTCTTATATCTGTCTGAGCGTGTGTAAGCTGCTAGGGCGCGTTTTTGCTTGCTGGCATTGAAGTCATCATCCAGCACCATATCTTTGTCTATACCGACCTTTAGAGGTTTAGGTTGATTCCAGTCAAACGCTTTGGGGTAACGGTCTTCAAGCATTTTAATTAGACGGCGATTATTTTTTTGATTCTTTTGACGCTTTTTTTGTTCAGGCGTCAGAGTCGCTGCCTCTGTAGTGCTGTCACTTGCTTCCTGTACGCTAATGTCGGTATCGACTAGTTTGTCGTCTTCTTGCAAGCCGTTAAGCTCAGGTTGTTGTGTGGTCATGTAATCAATCTGTTCTGTTGTCGTGGTTGTGGTGCTGCTATCAGCATGCTCGTGCAATAAATCAAAGCGAAGTTGATATTCGACTTCGCTTATTTTTATTGCTTGCTCCGGGGCTGATGTGTCACTTAAAAGGTCAAGAGAGTCTTCGATATAGAGCTGCAATTGATCTTCAGTTGAACGATCGGCCATGTGTTGCAATAGGTCCATTGAAGCGCTGTACTCAATGGAGGGGTCGTTCTTTTCCTTTAATTTTTGTATTTCCTCGTTCGCGTTTTCTAACTGCTTAGTTAGCCAGTTAATCCTTGCTTCGAGTTTAGCGATAAGTTGTTCCATAAAGACACAAGGCTCAATATTTTATTGGAGACAGCGGAATACTTGGTGTATTGCTTGTGCCAATCATTTCTTTTCGCTGATTCTCGTTTGGTAGGGTAATGGATATATAGCTACCTTTTTGCCACCAAACGTAAGTCGTTATTATTAAAAAACTAGCGATGAAAACAGTTAATAATTTCATCTTACTCAGAAAGTAAGTCCTGCGCCAACCATGACGTGCTTGTCGTAGGTGTCGCCACTGCTGTTTAATATTTTTACGAATATATCTAGTCGTGATACATCTGATATCCCTATGCGAAAGCCAGCTTCTGGATAGTAGACAGTATCGTCAAGAAACGAGATGCCACCACCGATAAACGACCACATTGGAATGCCCGGTAAAATTTGAAGCGCTGGTGTTGAGCTATAATAACGTGACCCTAAAGAGATAGCATTCTCGAAAGTCTCTCCAATAACAAATGATAATCCGCCATAAAAAGAAATGTTCTCTGGCAGAGTATACTCCATTGATGCATCTATAATGGAGGTGACATTTGTTTCTCCTTCGGGAGTTGTTGGTCGCACGGCTGTTGATGAAAAATTTACCAAACTCGCAATCTGACCTTCAGCTGATGCGTTTGCACTCACTAGAACTAAAGCTGCAAGTAGAAGTGATTTCATTGTTTATCGTCCATTTGATTTAAGCGGTTTAGCATTTGGGAAAGAGATGACTCCCAATTTGACTGCTGCTCTTTGGTTTGAGTAAGTGTGCTCTGGATTTCACTTTTCTCTTCGCTAAGCTCGTAGTTTTGCATTTCTAATTCAGAGATGCGTTTGCGTAGTGAGCCAATTTCTTCTACTGCTTCGTTGATGCGTTGTTCTAGGTGGTGTAGTAGTTCGTTATTCATTGTGTCTGTCCTAAAAAAATAAAAATCGCCGTTTGTGTATGGGCGTAGTTGTATGAAATTACCAGGCAATAACAACATCTTGTTGTTGCACGTTTAATATGTGTGAGTCAACAACGAGTTCTCCAACTGAAAAGTTGGGCTGTACCTGTTTTATTGTAACACTGATGTTTGCATTATTCAGCTGAGTTTGAGCAGATTGCAATTGATTAAAAACCTCGTAACGTCGATAAACGTTGAATTTATCTCCCTGTTTTATCCCTGCTAATGATCCTGCTGAAATATGTATTCTGTTGCCTTCTGTGCGAAAAATATTAGCTATAAATGGTTGGCAACGTAGCTTCTCGCTGGTGTCTAAGGCGCTTTCTCTGAGTGCCTGCTGAACAACTTTACCATAATGTACTGTCCAGAACTTTGCACTGCCAAAACCTATTTTTGCGTGATCTGATACATCCCAGTTACCTATTTCATTGTATCTATGTTCGAACAAAAGGGCGCCACTGAAACCATCATAAATATAGATATCGACAACAAAGTTTCTTTCTTTATCAATATTTTCATCTAATAGGTCTTTTGTGTTCTTATCATCTGGATGTCTTAGGTATAGTTCTCCGATATCTCTAATTACGCCGCTAACTATGTATTGTACACCCAACTGTTCACTGATTCTTGTGACGTTTGTTAGGGATCCATCATAGTTTGTGGAAGATGGTGCGTTTATTAGGTCTGGATAAATAGCAATATTTGTTGCGGTTAAGGCTCTTAAGTAGCCTTGTTTATTTATTTCATCGGCTAGATCTTTTGGTAATTCTCTGGATATATTACTGAGCTCTCCCAATCTTGCTTGTTGGGGGACTTGTAGTTCAAACCCTGTTACGCCAACCGTTTTTTTGTAGTAACTAGTGGGCCCAGAGCTACACTGTGAGTCAGGTGTGACGTCTACGCGAGCCACAATGGTGAGGAAGTCACCATTTTGCTCTTCAGAAAGTATTTTGGCTTTTTGAACATAGCCAGAACTGCGTATCTCTAAATTAGACTCTAGTTCACCATTATAGAGTTCATCTTTAATGTTAACTCTGGACCCAGACTCTAAAACGGCCTGTTTTATGGCTTGTTGTGTCGCTCTATAGCGAGCATCAGCAATATCATTATTATAAATAACCGCTTCACCGACAGCTGTGATGCTTTTGGCAAAACTGGCTGTTGGCAATAAAAATGCAGCAGCTATGATCAGTAAACGCTTTAAAAGTAACATTTGTTATTCAATGCTATAAAAGTTGGTTGTTGGTGTTGCGTTTTCCACATTAACAGCACGGTAGCCAGGTTGAATCTTACAATTTGGATCTGTTTGAATGTTTGAGGAACTTAAACATTGACGAAAGTTTTCTTGCAGCGCCATTTCAACAACCGTTTCGAATATTCCGTCTTCATGTTCGCGTTGGGAAACGACTTTTGCACCAACTAGGTATGCATCGACATAGGTTCTTAACTCATCGTTTTGCATGACCATGTTGCTCAATGAGCTGGAGCCGTCAATTTTCAAGCCATAAACTCGTTCTGATAGATTTCTATAGGCATCTAGCATAGAACTGCGCATTGTCATAATTCGGGCTTGGGATTTTGTCAGACGTTTGTTTGTCATCATTGCCGCATAACCTGTGGCAGTAACTATGATAGGTTCTTGTTTAATAACTGCAATAGTGTTGTTCGCATTTAAGGCACCATTTTGTGGATAGCCATAAGATGAACTGTTTCCGACAGTATTGCCGTTACAAGGCGCGACAGTAGTACAAGGTGTTCCATCTGCACTTTGCTGGTAAAGGCTTTGGCACCCGGAAAGAATTATCGCCCCTATGGCTATAAAAAAAATACGAAGTGATAATGTCATGGTGGTGCCCTTTGTGTGGAAGTCTTTACCTTAATATCCTGTGTTGAAATGACACACTTTATACGATGTGATTTCAACTGAGCGATTTTGCGCTACAGGTTTTATTGTGAATAGTTTGTTCAAAAATCCTTTTATTTTTCAACATGCCTAATCTAGTGGACAAAATGTAAACCATTTTGCTCTCTAGCGTCCATGTTTGACCACTTAAAAAAGCGCTTTTTCTTTGTTTTTGATAGTAAATCTGTTCTATCAGTGCATTTTTTTGAGTTTTCTCGATTATTTTACGTTCAGAGAGAGTTATCTAGAAGAAAATTTACATTTTTTATTGGGGTGGTGAAGGTGTTTTTTAGATAGTGTAAACTGTGTTTTTATACAGTATTTTTTGGGTGTTATATTGCAGAATCGAAAGATTATTCATATAGATGCTGATTGTTTTTATGCTGCGATAGAGATGCGGGACGATCCTAATTTGCGCGATATTCCAATGGCTATTGGGGGGCCCGCAAGTGGACGGAGTGTATTGTCGACGGCTAACTATGCCGCTCGAGTTTATGGTGTTCGTTCTGCTATGCCGACATCTGTGGCGAAACGGCTATGTCCTGCCTTGCTTGTTATACCTGGAAATATGAATAAATACCGACTTGCTTCTGAGCAAATGCACGCTATTTTTCGAGAATTCACCGATATCATTGAGCCCTTATCATTGGATGAAGCGTATCTTGATGTTACTAACTCATCAAGTTTTCAAGGAAGTGCTACACGGATTGCGGAAGAGATACGTTCAAGAATACTGAAAGAAGTTGGTATTACGGTTTCTGCAGGAGTAGCGACTAATAAATTCATCGCAAAAGTAGCAAGCGATTGGGATAAACCAGATGGATTAACGGTTGTTACGCCAGAAAAGCAGTTTGAGTTTGTTTCTAATGTTCCCGTTAAATTTATTTCAGGAATAGGCCGTGTTGCGCAAGAAAAGCTTGCTTCACTAGGCGTATTTAAGTGCTCAGATTTACAAGCATTAGATTTTTCTGTTCTGCAAAAAAGTTTTGGCAGTATGTCATTTCGTTTGTCCCAATTTGCCCTAGGTATTGATGATCGTCCAGTGACTGTTTCTCGGGAAAGAAAGAGTATTTCGGTGGAGCATACCTTTTCTAAAGATTTGCTTGATCTCAAAGAGTGTCAGTCAGTCCTACCTATCTTGCTGACCGATCTAAAAAAGCGTATGTCGGGAAGAGATTTCGAATCTCAACTAAGTAAATATTATCTAAAAGTAAAATTTGACGACTTTAAGCAAACAACGATAGAGCAACCAATTAAAGCCAAATTGTCTGATGATGTGTTTTCGCAACTGTTGCAGCAGGCTTATTCCCGGTCTCGTCGTCCAGTTCGTTTAATTGGTGTGGGCTATCGTTTGTCTCCACCAGAGCCTCATCAATTGAACCTCCCTTTCATTTGAGTGTGTAAATTTTGATCAATTTCGTGGCGGCTTACTATACTTAAGGGCGAACAATACGGAGGTGATCATTATGTTGAAACAGCAAAGTAAGTTTGATTATACAAATCTAAGCATGCCAGACCCCTTGTCACACCGGTTGCGATTCGAAGTGGAGCAAACATTAAGCTGTTTGTATGCGGATGCTTCTTTGGTTGATCAAATGGATGGATTGTATTTGCCTTTTTCTAGCTGGTTGAGTCAAAAGGCTCATGTAGGGAAAGGGCCTTTAGTTGTAGGTGTTGGTGGTGCGCAAGGGTGTGGGAAAACGACGTTTTGTAGTGTTATTAGTCGAATATTAAGTAAGGGCTTTGACCTGAATTGTATCGTGATCAGTTTGGATGATTTGTACAGCACTCGGCAAGATCGCATGAAATTTGCCAAACAAACAACATCAATGTTTTCTGTGCGAGGTGTACCTGGAACTCATGATGTTAGTTTTGCGCTCTCGCTTTTTGAGCGATTGAAGAATCTTAAAGAAGGTGAAGTGATGAAGTTTCCTCGCTTCGATAAGTCTATTGATGATCGAAAAGCGGTACATTTATGGCAAGAGGTTCAGGGACCTGTTGATGTTGTTCTATTTGAAGGTTGGTGTGTTGGTGCACCACCAATGGGTGGGGACATGGATCAACCGTTGAACCAGCTTGAAGCAGAAATGGATGCTGATGGATTGTGGCGTAATAAAGTGAATCAACTCTTAAAAGACGACTATAAAGCGTTATTTTCGCAAATTGATTTAATGGCTTGGATGCAGGCACCAAACTACGATGTTATTTATCATTGGCGTGATAAGCAAGAGCGGGTACTGGAAAGTCATCTTCATGATATTCACGGTATTTTGCTGGATACTATTGATTTAAAAGTGATGTCCTCGAAAGAGCTGCAGCAATTTATGCAGTATTACGAAAGACTGACTCGACACATGTTAGCGGTGATGCCAGGTAAAGCTGATGTGTTATTTCAGTTGAATGAAAAACAAGAGGTTATGGAGATGCGCTTTCCAGTTGAGCACTAAACTTTTAACTTTAAAAACTATTTTAAAAGAGACTGCAGTAGGAGCAAGGTGTCGAGTGAGAAACGTCAATATGATAGGCTATGGCTAATTGCGATAGCCTATTTTTTTGGAGTGTTAAAGAATGACTGAATTATTGCCCTCTGTATTAGTGGAAACGAACGAGCAGCCCGATGCTGCTATTATTTGGTTGCATGGTTTAGGTTCAGACGGCCATGATTTTGAGTCTTTGGTTCCTGCTTTATCTTTGTTACCAACGTTAAAAGTGCGCTTTGTTTTTCCTCATGCCCCACGTCGTCCTGTTACTGTCAATGGTGGTATGGAGATGCGTGCTTGGTATGACATCTACGAGATGACTCTAGAGCGAAAAGTAGACATGGAAAATATCGATGAATCCTGTCTACAAGTCGAGCAGTTGATACAAGATCAAATTAATAAAGGCATCGCCCCAAATCGAATTATCTTGGCTGGTTTTTCTCAAGGTGGCGTTATTGCTTATCAAACAGCATTGCACACTAAGCATGTGTTAGCTGGCGTGCTCGCGTTATCAACCTATTTGGTTAATGGCGATAAAGTGCCAGAAGCAGATGCTTGTCCTAATGGTCAAACTCCAATTCTTATTCATCACGGCTTGCAAGATCCAGTGGTTGCGCCAGTGTTGGCTACTCAAGCAAGGGATATTTTAGTTTCTAAAGGCTATTCTGTTGCTTATCAATCTTATGATATGCCTCATTCTGTTTGTCCTGAGCAAGTACTAGATATCTCTCGTTGGTTAAATGCTCGATTAGCATAGTTGGTTAAGTATATTTATCTCTTCTTTTAAGGGGCTTTTGTGTCTGAAAACTATGAGGAATGGCTGGATTTTGCGAAAGCTCTAGCAATGAAGGCTGGCGAAATGATCGTAACGGCGCGAGAAAATTCAACCTTTGTACGTGATTATAAAATGAATCATGAACTGGTTACTTCGACTGATATTGCGGTCGACCAGTACATTTGTAGTCGCATTGTTGAAAGCTATCCTTCTCACTGTATTTTGTCTGAAGAGTCTTCACCGCATATGGATCTTGGTAGTATTGGTGATGACGTACCTGTTTGGGTGATTGATCCTATTGATGGTACGGTGAATTTTGCACATGGTCATCATCATGTTGCTGTTTCTATTGGTCTTTATATCGGCGATCAGCGAATTTTGGGCGTGGTAAATGCGCCGTTTTTAGGGGAGTGTTTTTGGGCGCTGAAAGGGGCGGGAGCCTTCTGTAATGGTAAGCTTTTAGCGGTTTCTAGCGCTCAAGAGTTAAGGAATGCCTTGGTCGCCACGGGGTTCCCTTATCAAAAAACGGCACTAACGCCTATTATTGAAAGAGTTTCGCGTATTTTGCATCACTGCCAAGATGTTCGTCGTAATGGTTCTGCTGCTTTGGATTTGTGCTGGGTGGCTGCTGGTCGTCTAGATGCGTATTTTGAAAGTGTGAAACCTTGGGATATGGCAGCCGGCACTTTAATAGCGGAAGAGGCTGGCGCCAAGGTGGGGTACTATTTATCTAGCACATCAACTTGGCCTGATGTAGTTAATGGGGAAGGGCTTTTGGTATCGACACCTCAATTATATGCTGACTTTTTAGCTCTTGTTGATGTCGATTTATAACGTGTTTATTTCTGTTTGATTGGATTTTTTATGTCTTTTACTGCATTTATGATTGTTTTGCTCTGTTGTGTTGGTGTTATTGCCGTTTCTCTTTGGTTTATTCGTCATCAACTAAAGTTGAATCAAACCCGAGAAGAAAAGATTCGTGCTGGAGAAAATCGTTTTCTTGAAGAGCGTCAAAAAAGAATTGATAGTATTCGAGTTCTTTTGAAAACAGTGGGGACAGAAGAGCTAAATTGGATAGAAGCCAGTATTCGAATAAAACATTTGTTGGATCAGTTGAGCGAGGATTTGTCTAAGCACGAAGATATTTCGGCTTTTTATATTATTACTGAGAAAACCCAGCATATTCCAACTCACGATCAGTGGGGGGATTTACCTAAGCCTGCAAAAATGAAGTTTCGACTCGAAATGGACAGTTACGAAGTGGAGCATGCTGAGCATTTACAGCGCGCTAGATCCTCTTTAATGGCTTATGACTTTAAATAATGTTGGTTCAGCTGCTAGTTTCTATCAGTTTTTTGTTTCTACTGTTAGTTTTTTTGGTGTTGTTTTTTATTCGTCATCAATCAAAAGTACCTTATTATAGGTTGACCCAAGATCAATGTATAACCTTGCTTAAAAAAGCAATTCAAGGTGTTTTGCCTGAATATGAGTGGCATGCTTTCATCGGTATGACTGTTAGAGATGATGATGTGCTTGATGAGTTAAGAGAGCAGTGTTTATTGATTGATGAACTAGGAGTGAAGGGAACGCAATTAATTAATGGGCGGATTTGTATTAATTTTAATAAAAAAGGTATTTCTCAGCTGGAATTATTATTGGATGAGTGGCAGCATAAATCAAAATATTTGGTCTGATTTTATTTTAAAACGGAAGAGCATAGGGTTTAAGTATGAATGAAATAGAGGCGTTGTTTGATCAAGGTTCTGAGTTGATGCCTTGGTTGGCAGATAGTGTTATCAATTTAGTAATTGGTCTTGTTGTTTTCTTTGTAGGTAAGTTCATTGCTTCCAAAGTTTCGCATTGGTGTGAGAAACGAATGCTTAAGGCTTCCGTTGATCAGGCTGTTGCAGGTTTTGCGTCAAGTATCTTGTATGCTTTGATGTTTGCTGGTGTTGCCTTGATGGCATTGGGGCAAATAGGGGTAGAGACGACATCCTTTATTGCTATTCTTGGTGCTGCTGGTTTAGCTGTTGGTCTTGCCTTGCAAGGTTCTTTGTCTAACTTTGCGTCAGGTGTATTGATTATAATATTGCGTCCATTCCGTTCAGGTGACTTTATTGATGCTGGCGGTCAAATGGGTACAGTTAATCGTATAGAGTTATTTCATACGTATCTTAAGACGCCAGATAATCGTGTCATCATCGTGCCAAACTCTTCTGTGATGAACGGCTCTATTGTAAACTTTTCTCGTGAATCAACTCGCCGCTTAGACCTTGTTATTGGTATTAGTTACGATGCAGATATCCGTTTGGCAAAACAAATCATGGAAGAAATTGTTAATGCTGATGAACGCATTTTAAAAGATCCTAAATGCTTAATTGCGGTTTCTGAATTGGCTGATAGTTCAGTGAATTTCTTCCTGCGTCCTTGGGTTGCTTCTGGCGATTATTGGACAGTGCGAGCGGATCTTTTAGAAAAAATCAAATACACTTTTGATGAGCGTGGCGTTGGTATTCCATACCCTCAAATGGATGTGCATGTGCATAAGCAAGAATCGTAAGCTTACATAACTTTAACTTCTTTTCGCTGTAATATATGAAATGCCGCCAACTAATAGCTGGCGGCATTTTTGTTTTTACTATCTTTCGTTTTTTAATAATTAAAAAGGCTGCTAAAAATGAGTCGATACCGTCCGCCCTCGCCACCCAAGTCTGCATATATTACTCAAGAGGGAGCTCATGCTTTATTGGCTGAGCTTAAGTATTTGTGGAAAGAGAAGCGTCCTGCTGTAACCGAAACGGTTCGAGAAGCTGCGGCCCAAGGCGATCGCTCGGAGAATGCGGAATACATATATGGGAAAAGGCAGCTTCGAGAAATAGATCGTCGAGTGCGTTATCTGGAAAAACGTTTGGATGTTTGTACTGTTGTTGATCGTTTTCCTAGTGACCAAGAGCGAGTGTTTTTTGGGGCTTGGGTGACGCTAGAAGATGAAGTAGGAAATGTCAAAGAGTACCGCATCGTTGGTCCAGATGAGCTAGATCATAACCCGAATTATATTAGTATTGATTCTCCTGTCGCTCGGGCTTTGCTCAAGAAGCAAGAAGGTGATGAGGTGGTAATTCGCCTTGCTGGCGGAGAGAAAACCTACATTATTGACGCTGTTGAATACCGTCAAGTAGTTACATGACTATCCATTACGGCATGGCGCAATGGCAGCATCCAGCTTGGGTTAATTGGCTTTATCCTACTTCGCTTCCTACTGCAGAGCGAATTGGCCGATATTCGCAAGTGTTCTCAACGGTTGAAGTTGGCAGTACTTTTTACACCAAAGTGGACGATGCTCAGTTATTACGTTGGTATGAGTCTGTTGCTGGTGACTTCAGGTTTAGTTTTAAGGCGCCACAAACAGTCACTCACCGATTGATAGAGCGTCCTTGGCGTGACGTTCAGCAAGATTGGTTTGCCTTCATGCTTTCGTTGCAACCGTTACAGGCTAAGCTTGGTCCAACCATGTTGCAGTTCCCTGCGATATGCGACGAGCGTGCTCTAGAAACGATTCTAGCTTTATGTGATATGTGGACGCTATCAACACCTTTGTCTGTTGAAGTACGTAATCTTGCCTATTTTGATAAGTCTCAAACCGAGCGACGTTTTTTAACTGGATTGTCTGAGCGTAATGTGAATCGTGTGGTGATGGACTCTAGACCAGTTTTTTCTACGGAAGCGTATTGCGAAAGCTTGGTTGATGCTCAGAAGAAAAAGCCGAGAGTGCCTTGTCATCCCGTAGCGACAGCGAATCATCCAGTCGTACGTTTTATTGGTCATCCGGATTTACCGCGTAATGAGTTTTGGCTAGACCAGTGGGCGGCTAAATTATCACAGTGGCTATCTGAAGGGCTCACGCCAAGTGTATTTGTGCATTCTTCAGATAATATCGCAGCGCCAACTCTGGCTGCGCAATTGGATGAAAAAGTTCGCTCGCTAACGCCCAATTACCAGAGTGCTTTGGTTCTTCCGCAAAGTCAGGAGCAAGTTAGCCTTTGGTAAGTTTAATAAATGTATTGTTCGTCTAAATGAAATGGTTGGAAGGTGTTATGTATTCATTAGTGTTTTACGTGCCTGAATCTCATTTAGAGTCTGTTAAACAGGCTGTGTTTTCGGCTGGCGCAGGCTCAATGGGAAACTATGACTCTTGTTGTTGGCAAGTGAAAGGGCAAGGGCAGTTCAAGCCGGTAAAAGGAGCGACGCCTTTTCTTGGTAAGGTCGATGAATTAGAGTTTGTTGATGAATATCGGGTGGAAATGGTGCTGAGAGAGGAAGTTAAGGCGAGTGTTTTAGCGGCTTTATTGTTGGCGCACCCCTATGAAGAGGTGGCCTATCATTTTATTCAGATACAGTATTGAAGTGGATGGTGTCTTCGTGAAAACCATACTGACCTTTTTTATGGTCTTCGATGAAAAACTCAATAGTCTTAGTTACGCTGCTAAAAGCCAGTTCATCCCAAGGGATTTCATCAAAATCAAATAGGGCAACTTCTGAGCTTTCTTCGGTGGCATGAAAGTCATCTTTCTCTAATTCTGCGATATAAAAAAGATGCACTTGATTGATGCGAGGGATGCTGATCATGCTAAAAGCTTGTTTGCATATCGCTGTTGATCCGCTTTCCTCTAATGTCTCTCTTAATGCGCCTTCACTTGTGGTTTCTTGGTTTTCCATGAAACCGGCAGGCAAAGTCCAGAAGCCTAAGCGTGGCTCAATATTTCTTCGGCATAATAAGATCTTACCGTCATAAAGCGGAATGGTGCCGGTAATCAATCTAGGGTTATCATAATCAATAAACTCGCAACTTGGGCAAACCGCACGTAGCCTATTATCCCCGGCAGGGATGGTCATATTAACGGCGTGACCGCATTGCGGGCAATATCTCATGATGTTTCCTTAACGTTTCAGCTGAAGCTTGGCGTATTTGACGACTTTATCTTCGATTTCTTGGATTTCGATCATGTAATGTCCAACCCATAAGCTAATTGGGTGCTCAGGGATGAATTCCAGTGTTTCGATAATAAGGCCGTTAAGTGTCTTTGGTCCGTCTGTTGGTAGATGCCAATCAAGCGTTTTATTTATCTCTCGAATGTGTGTCGAACCTTCGATTCTAAAAGAGCCGTCATCAAGAGTTTGAATTTCTTCTTCTTCGTCTTGGGTTGGTGGAGTGAACTCACCCACGATTTCTTCAAGTACGTCTTCTAAAGCGGCAATACCTTGGACATCACCATATTCATCTACCACGATACCCATTTGCTGATGATCTTTTTGGAAGTTCAGCAGTACTGTGTTTAGAGATGTGCTTTCAGGGATGAAGTAAGGTTCAACGGTTGCTTTCAAAAGGGCAGCCTTTGATGGTGTCGGATCGCGAAGAAATACCGCAGCATGACGTGCGTGAAGTATACCGATGACTTTGTTGATCTCACCATTATAGACAGGCATACGCGTGTGTCTGCTTTGGCAGATTTGTTCGATAATCTCTTCGATCGAGTCTTCAATGTCGATGCCAATGACTTCATTGCGAGGAATCATGATGTCTTCGACAGAGACTTTTTCTAAATCCAGAATTGAAATAAGCATTTCTTGGTGAGCAGCAGGGATCAATCCACTCGCTTCATTTACCACGGTTCTTAGCTCTTCCGAGTCAAGCGTGTCGTGGCTTTTTTGTGAGGCATGCACACCGATTAAACGCAAAAGGCCATTAGATAAGCCATTTACCAACCAAACTAGCGGATAAAGAACCTTTAACAAAATTGCAAGGATCCAAGAAGCTGGAAAAGCAATTTTCTCAGGATGTATCGCGGCCAATGTTTTTGGTGTGACTTCTGCGAAAATCAGTACAACCATAGTGAGCGCAGCTGTAGCGATAGCGACACCAGCATCGCCCCATAAGCGCACGGCAATGATCGTTGCTATAGCAGAAGCAAGGATATTAACAAAGTTGTTTCCGATTAAGATAACGCCGATAAGTCTATCAGGACGTTCTAAAAGAGAGTTTACTTTTATTGCAGATCGATTCTTGTTCTTAACAAGGTGTTTGAGTCGATATTTATTTATCGACAACATTCCTGTTTCGGAACTCGAAAAGAAAGCAGAAAGTAAAATAAGACAAAAAAGTATTCCACTAAGAACACCTAAGGGTACTTCGTTCAAAAAGGGATCGCCTCAATTATGTAGATAACTGGATTATTGGTTCTTAAGATCAGACTGTCAAACATACTTTACGTCATTAATAGCTAATGACGTAATATTTGTAGTGCTATTTGGCTGCCAAAGTAGCCGAGCATTAGCAAGAAAAAACCACTCAACGTCAGTTTTACCGCCAGTTGTCCACGCCAGCCTGCTATATGTCTGCCAAGTAGTAATCCTGCAAACACAAACCAAGAAGCAATTGTGAAAAATGTTTTGTGAACTAGGTGTTGGGCAAACATGTCTTCAATAAAATAAAAGCCAGTTGCTATTGTGATGGTTAACAAAATGAAAGCCGCCCAGATAAACTCAAACATCAAGCGTTCTAGGACTTGTAATGGCGGTACTCTAAGTAGTTGCTTTAACTTGTGATTTTTAAGTTGGTACTCTTGCATAGCAAGCAGAATACCAACGCCACAAGCAGCAGTGAATAAACTGTAAGCAGCAGAGGCAATAAGAATATGAGCACTAGTGCCCCAAGAGTTGCTGTGCAGTTGGGTTAAGTTCCACGGCTCGATCGCGTTTAATGCAATAATAATCGCGCCAAGTGGGAATGCGGTGCCGAGCAATAGCGACAAATCTTTGTCGCGGTTACTGAACCAAAGTAGGCTGTTGCCAATTAAAGCAATAAGTAGCCCAATTGTTAAAAAGTTAAAGCCATCTCTATTCAGTAATACTTGTGTGAGAGAAAATGTGTGTATGGCAATCGTAATTGCCCCAATGTACTGGGTTGAGCGATTTTCTGGACGCAGGTAATACGCTGTGCCAGCAATCAAACAAGCGATACAAGCAAGCCAAAGCGATAATTGAGTCATGAAACTAAAGGTTCCGCAGGGTAAAGGTATAGGGTGATAATCATTTATCCGTTATAATAGAGACAATTTCACCTTGGATAAACTGAAACCGTAGGTTTTTTCCATTTAGAGCCAAAATTTGAGGGCAATATGTTCGACAATTTATCGAATCGCTTAACTTCCTCGCTTGATCGTATTCGAGGTCGAGCTAAATTAACTGAAGACAACATACAAGAAGTGTTGCGTGAAGTGCGTATGGCGCTTCTTGAAGCCGACGTTGCTTTGCCAGTTGTTAAAGATTTCATTGCTGCTGTTAAAGAGCGTGCGATAGGGACCGAAGTTTCGAAAAGTTTGAGTCCTGGCCAAGTCTTCCTGAAAATTGTTAAGCAGGAACTTGAAAATGTTATGGGGCAGGCTAACGATGGCCTTAATCTTCGTGCAGCCCGCCCAGCAGTAATCTTATTGGCTGGTTTGCAAGGTGCTGGTAAAACCACATCTGCGGCTAAACTAGCAAAATACTTAAAAGAGCGTGAGAAAAAATCGGTGTCGGTTGTTAGTGCTGACGTATATCGTCCAGCGGCTATTAAACAGCTTGAAACATTGGCGGGTGAAGTGGGAGTAGATTT
The DNA here is from genome assembly GCF_002806845.1 of Marinomonas sp. ef1. Lineage (NCBI taxonomy): Bacteria > Pseudomonadati > Pseudomonadota > Gammaproteobacteria > Oceanospirillales > Oceanospirillaceae > Marinomonas > Marinomonas sp. ef1. The sequence goes on from NZ_NHTT01000007.1 coordinate 227,957, forward strand.
CATCCCAAGTGACTTGTCACAAAAGCCGATTGATATTGTTAATAACGCTATCGATTACGCTAAAAAAGCCCATAAAGATGTGTTGATTGTCGATACGGCAGGTCGTTTGTCGATTGATGAAGACATGATGGCAGAGATTAAAGCTCTGCATGCCGCTGTCAATCCTATTGAAACTTTATTCGTTGTGGATGCCATGACGGGCCAAGATGCGGCGAATACGGCAAAAGCCTTTGGTGATGTGTTGCCGCTCACCGGTGTTATCTTAACCAAGACTGATGGTGATGCCCGTGGTGGTGCTGCTTTATCTGTTCGACACATTACAGGTAAGCCGATTAAGTTCTTAGGTGTTGGCGAGAAAACCGATGCATTAGAACCTTTTCATCCTGATCGTTTAGCGTCTCGTATTCTTGGTATGGGCGATATGCTTTCCTTAATAGAGGAAGCAGAGCAAAAGATCGACAAAGAAAAAGCTGAGAAACTTGCAGGTAAGCTGAAAAAAGGCAAAGGCTTTGATTTAGAAGATTTCAAAGAGCAGCTTCAGCAAATGAAAAACATGGGCGGTATGAGTTCCATGTTGGATAAGCTTCCTGGAATGGGGCAGCTAGGTAATATCCAAGATAAAGTGAATGATAAAATGTTCGTTCAAATGGAAGCCTTGATAAATTCCATGACACCAGCTGAACGTCATAATCCAGATGTTATTAATGGTTCTCGTAAAAAACGTATCTCAACGGGAGCGGGTTTACAAATTCAAGATTTGAATCGTCTTTTAAAGCAGCATAAACAAATGCAGAAGATGATGAAGAAGATGACCGCCAAAGGTGGAATGAAGAAAATGATGCGTGGTTTGGGGGGGATGATGCCGGGCGGTGGTATGCCTGGCGGCGGAAATTTCCCTAAATTTTAAGCATATCTTCTTGTTTTTACTAACGGCAGTTAAAAAACTGCCGTTTTTAATGTCTGGGTGAGTAATTCACCCTTTTGTTTTTCTAGTTAATCGACTAGAATATGCCGCCTTCTTGTTGTATGAGTCAAAAATTCGACTCGGCAAGGGGTGTTTCGTTAAGCAATAAGGAACCAATCATATGGTAACTATTCGTCTTTCTCGTGGTGGCTCTAAAAAGCGCCCATTCTATCATTTGAACGTGGCTGATAGCCGTCGTGCACGTGATGGTCGTTATATCGAGCGTTTGGGTTTCTTTAACCCTGTTGCTCGTGGTCAAGAAGAACGTCTACGCATCGATCTAGATCGCGTAAATCATTGGGTTAGCCAAGGCGCTCAACTTTCTGACCGTGCTGCGCAGCTTGTAAAAGATGCTAGCAAAAACGCTTAATACTGAGGTAATGCTATGTCTGAATTAAAACAAGCGGCCGCTCCTGAGCAAGCCCTTGTGGTTGGACGCATTACATCGGTATATGGTGTTAAAGGGTGGGTGAAGTTATATTCGCACACCGATCCAATGCAAGGGATCTTTGATTACAAGCATTGGTGGTTGAAAACTCCTAGTGGGTGGAAGATCGTTGAATTAAGCCAAGGCCGTCTGCAAGGGCGAGGTTTGGTAGCATCGGTAAAAGGTTATACCGACAGAGATCAAGTAAAAGATATCTGTGGTATGGACGTTTATATAGATGCAGCAGAACTACCAGATTTGGAAGAAGGTGATTATTACTGGAGCCAACTGGAAGGACTGAGGGTTATTACCAAAGAGGGTGTCCTCTTAGGGAAGGTTTCTCAACTTATGGAAACTGGTGCGAATGATGTAGTTGTTGTCCGCGCGTGTGAAGGTAGCTTTGATCGTGAAGAGCGATTGATTCCTTATGCTCCAGGAACTTATGTTTTAAATATAGATTTAGAACAGCAGGAAATGGTAGTTGACTGGGATCCAGAATTTTAAACAGATAAGCTGAGGTCACAACGTGAAGGTTAGCGTTATATCGCTCTTTCCGGAGATGTTTCAGGCCATTACCCAATATGGAGTAACAGGCAGAGCCATTAAGTCTGGGTTGGTTGAGGTGGATTTTTTTAATCCCCGCGATTTTACTCATGACAAGCATAAGACTGTAGATGATCGACCTTATGGTGGTGGTCCAGGGATGCTGATGAAAGTTCAGCCTCTCAAAGATGCTATTGCGAGTGCTAAGTTATTGGTACCCAATGCAAAAGTTATTTATCTATCCCCTCAAGGGCGTACGCTAACGCAAGAAGGCGTGCAACAGCTTGCTAAACAAGCAGAATTTATTCTGGTAGCAGGTCGTTATGAAGGAGTTGATGAGCGTTTGATTCAATCTGAGATTGATGAAGAATGGTCAATTGGCGACTTTGTCCTAAGCGGTGGTGAGTTGCCGGCAATGGTGCTCATGGATGCTGTATTTCGTATGGTTCCAGGAGTGTTAGGAAAGCAAGCATCTGCGGATGAAGATTCATTCTCGGATGGGTTGTTGGACTGTCCGCATTATACTCGCCCAGAAGTACTAAATGGTGAACCTGTGCCATCGGTGCTGCTTAGTGGCAACCACGAGGAGATTAGACGCTGGCGTTTAAAGCAAAAGCTCGCAAGAACTTTTCAGCGCCGGCCAGACCTTCTGCAGAACCTTGAGTTGGACAAGGAACAGCAGTTGCTGTTAGAAGAGTTTATTCGCGAAACTGAAGATTCAACCTCGGCAGAGTAGGAATTGCGAGCTTATCAGAAAGAAGAGCCTTCATGCTGATAAGAAACCATATCATTAGGAGTCACATCCATGAGTAATAAAACTAAACTGATTCAGCAGATAGAAGCTGAACAAATGACAAAAGAAATCCCAGCCTTCGGTCCTGGTGATACTATTGTTGTTCAAGTTAAAGTTAAAGAAGGTTCACGCGAGCGTCTACAGGCCTATGAAGGCATTGTAATCTCTAAGCGTAACCGTGGTCTTAACTCAGCATTTACCGTTCGTAAAATTTCTAGCGGTATCGGTGTTGAGCGTGCTTTCCAAACGTACAGCCCTTTGGTTGAAAGCATCGAAGTTAAACGCCGCGGTGACGTGCGTCAAGCTAAGATCTACTACCTACGCGAGCGTTCTGGTAAATCTGCACGTATCAAAGAAAAATTGGCTAAACGTTAATTTTTTCTTATTAAAAAAAGGCGACGCGAGTCGCCTTTTTTTATGGAACTAACCCCCTTTCGTATGGCCTAATAGAGACTATTTACATGTCTTTGAGGTTTTCATGAAGCGTTTTTTCTGTTCCCTATCTCGCTCTACTGCAATAACTATGTTGCTTTCTCTTTCCTGTGCAGTATTTGCTGATCAATCAGCTGTCTTATCTGCGGTTCAAACGGCGTTGCCTCAATATGAAGTCGAAAGTGCGAAATTGCATGAAGGCGCAGGCTTGTATGTTGTTGTTTTAAAAAACGGTCCAACATTACATGTAACGCAAGATGGCAAATATTTTGTCGCGGGTGATCTTTACCGAATAGACAATACAACGCTTGAGAACGAAACAGAAAAAGCAAAACTTGCCAAAATTGAAACACTTCCTGAATCGCAAATGATTGTCTACAAAGCAAAGGACGAGAAAGCGCACATCACCGTATTTACCGATGTTGATTGTGGTTACTGCCGAATGCTTCATAAAGAAGTCCCAAAACTTAATGAGGCGGGTGTTACTGTGCGCTACTTGGCTTACCCAAGAGCCGGTATAGGTTCTGAAGCCTATACTAAAATGGTCAGTATTTGGTGTTCAGCTGATCCTAAAGAGTGGCTTACGCAAGCAAAATTAGGCGCTGAAATTCCTGAAAACAAATGTGTTAACCCAGTTGCAGATCAGTATAAACTAGGCAACGAAGTGGGTGTGCGCGGTACGCCAAGTATTGTGCTAGGCAACGGTGAGTTTTTACCAGGATATTTACCAGCAGCTGAGTTGGTTAAACACCTTGGGTTATAGTCTTATCGCGAAATATTCCACTAAACATGAGTCTTCTTCAGCCTTTTCTACGTTGGGTTTGAATAATACTGGCGTTATAATGAGTCAACTTGTCACTTAACTAAGTGTCTTATAAAAATTAAATTATCTCTGTGGGGTATTGTTTTGAAACCGGTAAAAGTCGGAATTTGTGGACTGGGGACAGTGGGGTCCGGTAGTTTTAACATTCTTCGTAATAATGCGGAAGAGATTACACGACGTGTGGGTCGCAGTATTGTTATTGAGCAAGTAGGTGCCCGTCGTGATAACGACGCTTGTGATACCTCCGGTATCAATGTTACCCGTGATATTTTTGATGTGGTCAATAATCCAGAGATCGACATTGTTCTTGAGCTGATTGGCGGAACTTCTGTCGCGAAAGAATTGGTTCTTACGGCCATTGAAAATGGCAAGCATGTTGTGACCGCAAACAAGGCGCTTATTGCTGAGCATGGCAACGAAATTTTTGCCAAAGCTCAAGAGAAAGGCGTCATTGTTGCTTTTGAAGCAGCGGTTGCTGGCGGAATTCCTATTATTAAACAGCTTCGTGAAGGCTTGTCTGCTAACCGAATTGAGTGGTTAGCTGGCATTATCAACGGCACAGGCAATTTTATTTTGACGGAAATGAGTCAAAAAGGCCGTGAATTCGAAGATGTATTGGCAGAGGCTCAAGCTCTTGGCTACGCCGAAGCTGATCCAACCTTTGATATTGAAGGTATTGATGCTGCTCATAAACTGACTATTCTTGCATCTATTGCGTTCGGTATTCCGCTGCAATTTGAAAAAACTTATACCGAAGGTATTAGCCGTATCACATCTGAAGACGTGGCGTTTGCAGATGACCTTGGTTATGCCATCAAACACTTGGGCATTGCTCGTCGTTCTAAAGCTGGTATTGAGCTGAGAGTTCATCCGACCTTGATTTCCCATAAGCAGCTTTTGGCTAATGTAAATGGTGTAATGAACGCTATAATGGTGCAAGGTGACGTTGTTGGGCCGACTTTGACTTACGGTGCAGGTGCGGGTGCATTGCCAACAGGCTCTTCTGTTATCGCAGATGTTATTGATGTTGCTCGTACTTTGACGGCAGATCCAACAAACAGAGTGCCACATTTGGCATTCCAGGCCGATTCTTTATCTCATGTGCAAATTTTACCAGTTGAAGAAATTGAATGTGGTTTCTTCCTTAACATGACGATTAAAGATCGCGCTGGTGTGCTTGCTAATATTACGCAGATCCTTTCTGTGAATAACATCAGTATCGAGTCTCTTATTCAGCGTGAGCGCGAAGGTAGCGAATTAGTGCCATTGGTTGTGATGACTCATGATGTAAAAGAACGCAATATGAATGCTGCTATTGCGGCGATTGAAGCCTTGCCGGATGTTGCTGGAACAGTGCAGCGAATCCGTGTTGAAAACTTGGCGTAAGAGAGAGCAAATATGAAATACATTTCTACTCGTGGTAAAGCGCCTGCGCTTTCTTTTGGTGATGTGTTATTGGCTGGTTTGGCAAATGATGGTGGCTTATATGTACCTGAAACCTTGCCTCATTACAGCAAAGAAGAAATCGCTTCTTGGGCGAGTCTAAGTTACCAAGAACTTGCTTTTAAAGTGATGTGGCCTTTTGTGGAAGGTGATATTCCTGCTGATGCTTTTAAAACTATGATTAATGACGCTTACGCAGGTTTTAATCATACTGCTATTGCGCCTATGGTTCAGGTAGGTAATAACGAATGGATTCTCGAGTTGTTCCGTGGTCCAACGTTGGCATTTAAAGATTTTGCTTTGCAGCTACTTGGTCGTTTGATGGACTATGTGTTGTCTGAGCGTAAAGAGAAACTGGTTATCCTAGGTGCGACATCTGGTGATACGGGTTCTGCAGCGATTGAAGGGTGTCGTCATTCAGAACATCTGAATATTTTTATTTTACATCCATATCAACGTGTATCTGAAGTACAGCGTCGTCAAATGACTACGGTTATCGACGACAATGTATTTAACATCGCGGTGAAAGGTAATTTTGATGATTGCCAAGGCATGGTGAAATCCAGCTTTGCTGATCAGTCTTTCTTGAAAGGCGCTAAGTTAGGTGCGGTTAACTCGATTAACTGGGCCCGTATCATGGCTCAGATCGTTTACTATTTTTCTTCAGCTTTGTCTGTTGGCGCGCCGCATCGTAAGGTGTCGTTCTCTGTGCCAACGGGTAACTTTGGTGATATCTTTGCGGGTTATTTGGCGAAGAAAATGGGCCTGCCAATTGATCAGCTTGTGGTTGCTACCAACCAGAATGATATTTTGCATCGAGTGATCGCAGAAAACGACATGAGTCGTCAGTCTTTGAACGTGACCCTATCGCCAAGCATGGATATCATGGTTTCTAGTAACTTTGAGCGTTTATTGTTTGATGCTCATGGTCGCGATGGTGCGGCAATTGATGATTTGATGGCGCGCTTTAATAAAGGCGACGTATCATTAAATGATCAAGCTTGGTCTTTTGTAAAAGATAACTTTGACAGCTATAAAGTCGATGACAAGAAAACTTGTGAAGTGATTGCCGATGTTTTCGCTAAGACACAATATCTTCTTGATCCGCATACAGCGATTGGTCTTGAAGCGGCTCGTCATTGCTGGAAAGATCAGTCTGTACCAATGATTACCCTGGCAACAGCTCACCCAGTGAAGTTCCCTGAAGCTGTCGAAAAAGCTGGTTGCGAAACACCAATGTTGCCTGAGCACATGAAAGATCTTTTCGAGCGTGAAGAATCTTATACTGTACTAGATAATAGCCTGAGCGATGTTCAGGCTTTTGTTGCTGAAAAAATTTAGTTTAATTAGAGATAGCTCTAGATAAATTAGCAATGCTAATAACGGCCAATCAAAGATTGGCCGTTTCTTTTTCCCCTCATACTTTTGCGCCTTTCATATGAATATCATATTACTCGATCCTAAAAATACACTTGGTGATGGCCTATATGGGCTGACTCTGCGCCAACAAACCCACATTTCAAAAGTAATTAAAGCTCAGCAAGGGGATGTTCTGCGAGTGGGCATTTTAAATGGAAAAATAGGCGAAGGGGTTTATGAGTCGCCAAGCGAGGATAGAGCCGGTTATATTCATTCACTCAATTTGGCTTCATTGCCACCTGAGCCTTTGCCTATGGTATTGGTTATGGCTTTGCCAAGACCAAATATGCTGAAGCGAACCTTGCAAAACATCACTGCAATGGGAGTGAAAGATTTATATCTTATTCATTCTGCCAAAGTTGAAAAAAGCTACTGGCAAAGTCCCGTTTTGCAGACCGAATCTATTCAGCAATGTTTGTTAGAAGGATTGGAACAAGCCAAAGACACAGTAATGCCAAACTGGTCTTTGATTCCTAGGTTTCGTCCTTTTGTAGAAGATCAATTGCCAGATATTTTAAAAGATAAAGTGGGATTGCTTGCACACCCTTATTTGTCTAAACGTTGTCCTATCGATATTCAGCAACCTTGTGTTCTAGCACTTGGGCCTGAAGGTGGGTGGAATGAATTTGAAGTGAGTAAATGGCATGAAGCGGGCATGGAATCAGTGCATTTGGGGGATAGAATTTTAAAAGTTGAAACGGTGGTGCCTGTTTTGTTATCGCGTTTGTATCCAGCCTAAAGTGCTAAGTATATGAATTGTTGTAATTTGTAACTAAAGGGGGTTATTAGAGGAGCTATTTTAGGCTTTGGTGTAGGATTGTGTGTATTGGGGAGGCTTATTTGAAGTTTCCCTATCATATACGGCTTAGAAGTGCTAAGTCGGAGAATATGCATGACAAAATACGCACATAAATCAAAATTTGATAATAAAAAAAATAAAGCTTCTTGGCTGACCTTTTTCTATGTAGGTAATACTGATGATGTATTTTCTGAAAATATTCGTCGGGTTTTCATTATTAATCTGTTTGCCTCTGTCGGTATACTTTTTACTTTACCACTAGGTATTGTGTCGCTCATCGAAGGGAAAACTGTCCTTGGTTCTGCGTTGATATTGATTGCATTTTTATATGCAATGAACCATATCTATTTGCGCCGTACCCATAACCATGGTTTATCTGGTAATTTCGTAATCTACCCCCTGTATGCTTTGATGATTTACCTTGTTTATACTGGTGGTGTAAAGGGAACGGGGCATGTTTGGATATATTGTATTCCTGCCGTGTCTTTATTTTTGAATGGCATGAAGAGAGGGTTGATTGAGCTTAGCTTTTTTACACTCGCTTTAATTATTACGATGTTTTTTACGGATAGCCATTTTGCCGAATTTGGTTATGACCCAGAGTTAAAGACGAGGATTCTATTTTCCTTTATCGTGGTGGTTTTTCTTTCTGGTATTTATGAATATTCAATGTCTCGGTTTAACCAAGAATTAAAAGAAACTTCAGCCAAGCTAAAGCTAGTCGCTTATATTGACGCATTGACTGAACTATTAAATCGTAGAGGAATGTTACAACGGCTTGAGGCAAGCTCCTATACGAGTTTTCATCTATTGTTGGCTGACGTTGATTTTTTTAAAAGTATTAATGATGAATATGGTCATGACGCTGGAGATTATGCTCTTTCTCAATTGGCTAAAATTATCCAAGTGTCTCTTCCTGAGGGCGGCTTAGCTTCTCGATGGGGGGGAGAAGAGTTTTTGATAGCGGTTTGTGATTGTAGTGAGTCGGAGGCTTTTGCATTGGCTGAATCTATTCGGCAAGATGTAGAGGATTACGAGTTTGAGTATCTCGATCAGAAGTTTCGTATGACTCTGAGTTTTGGTGTGGCGACAATGAATGAATCTACTTCATTACGAGAAGCGATAACTCTTGCTGATAGTCGTTTATATAGTGCAAAGCGAGCAGGTCGAAACCGAACTCGAAAAAGCTAAATGCGCTGCCTTCTGTTGATGATTGATTAATAAAAAATGGCCTGCTTAATAGCTTAAGCAGGCCATTTTTCTATAAAGCGTTACACTATATTATTTTTTCTGTTGTGCTTTTATCAAGAAACGGGTTTAGAGCCAAAGACTCCAAAGTAAGCAATATATAGGTAACAAATTATTGGCATAACGAATGAAATTTGAAGGCCAATTGAGTCAGCAATAAAGCCCTGCAATACCGGTAATATAGCGCCGCCTACAATAGCTAAGCAAAGCAAGCCAGAACCACGGCTAGTTTGTGGACCAAGATCTTTCAAGGCGAGGCTGAATATAGTTGGGAACATAATAGAGTTGAATAAGCCAACTAATAAGATAGACCACATTGCAACATGACCATCATTCAGTATAGCGCTAGTAATCAATGCAATTACTGCGAAGGCATTAAATGTGAGTAAGCTACCGGCAGAGATACGCTGCATTAACGCGGCACCAATAAAGCGTCCTACCATAGCTCCGCCCCAATAATAGGCGACATAATGAGCGGCATCTGCCTCAGCTAGGCCAGCAATATTTTCAAGGCCAAAGAAGTTAACTAATAAACTGCCGATGGCCACTTCTGCACCCACATACATAAATATCGCGACAGTTCCCAACACCAAATGGCGGTGTTTTAAGATGCTAACGCTTGGCGTATCCGTGGTGTCTTCTTCAATATTTGAAGGTGTTGGAAGGCTAATGCGAGTGAAAATAGCAGCTAAAAGAACAAGTAAAATCGCCAAACCGATGTAAGGGATAATAACGCTCTCAGCTTCTTGTGCTTTGGTGGCATATTGTCCGGCAACCGTAAACAATAGTGCACCACCAACAAGAGGTGCAACGGTTGTGCCTAACGCATTAAAGGCTTGAGAAAGCGTTAAACGACTTGATGCTGTTTCTGTTGGCCCCATTGCTGTAACAAGAGGATTTGCTGCGACTTGAAGAATGGTAATACCTGCCGCTAAAACAAAAAGCGCACTTAAAAATATACTGTATTGCTGTGCTTTTGCGGCAGCAATAAACAAAAGGCAGCCAGCTGCGGCGATCATTAGGCCGATACCTATACCACGCTGAAAGCCTACTTTTTTGACTAGGTTTCCTGCAGGTATTGAAACGATAAAGTAAGCGCCGAAGAAGCACATTTGAATCATCATGGCTTGCGTATAGTTAAGGTCAAAAACGCCTTTCAAGTGCGGTATTAGGATGTCATTCAATGAGGTGATAAAGCCCCACATAAAGAACAATGATGTTAAGGCAACCAACGCAAATCGTTGGTTTGATTGTAGTTTATGAGTCGTAGGTGAGTGATTTTTCATATTTTTTCCGATAGGTTAAAACGAGTACTGCTCAGTTTTTATCTTTAGAATACTTATCCAAATCAAAAAAGTGCGGCATCATATCACCGAATATCTTAACTTTCTGGTCAGGAGGTGGTTCTGTAGGTAATAGCCTAGAAAATTCCTTTTTTGCGTCAGTTTTGTAAGAAAACCTCTCCTATTTACCGCTTATGTAACAAAACCTAATGATATTATGTGTCTGATTTTTAATCATTTTATGGTGGTTTTTGATCCAGTGTGGTTTTGTATTTGCTGAAAATTTTTTCTTGGAATTGGCTGCAGCGCGAGTGCGGTCATTTTCATGTTATTCTTTGTCTATCTGCTTATCCTGACTTTGAGATTTATATGCGTATTGAGCGTCGAGCTGTGCCGGCTGAAAAAAATGACTTTCCCTCGACTATGTCTGCGACTTTACAGCGCGTTTTTTTGTCTCGTGATGTGGTGTCCGTTGCTCAGCTTGATTACCGCTTACCGCATTTATTAAGACCTGATTCTTTATTTGACCTAACCACCGCGGCGAAGATATTGGCGGATGCCATTGTTGCTGGTCAGAAGATTCTTATCGTTGGTGACTTTGATGCCGATGGTGCGACCAGTACCAGTCTTGGCATTTTAGCTTTAGAGGCGATGGGAGCGATTGCTCCAGAATACTTGGTGCCAAACCGATTTGAATTTGGTTATGGACTGACGCCTGAAATTGTCGAGGTTGCGCAAGAGCGATCACCAGATGTCTTGGTGACGGTGGATAATGGCATTGCTAGTATTGATGGCGTGTTGGCTGCAAAGTCCTATGGTATGAAAGTAGTTGTTACAGATCACCATTTACCCGGTGATACGCTTCCGAACGCCGATGCTATTGTGAATCCAAACCATCCAGATTGTGGTTTTCCAAGCAAGAACTTAGCGGGTGTTGGCGTTATTTTTTACGTAATGTCGGCTTTAAGAGCCGAGTTGAATAGTCGTAATTGGTTTACTGATCAGCACATTCCAGAGCCCAAAATGGCAGATTATTTGGATTTAGTGGCACTCGGAACTGTAGCGGATGTTGTGCCTTTTGATGCCAATAATCGCATTCTCGTCCAGCAAGGTATCAAGCGTATTCAAGCCGGCTTGGCGCGCCCGGGGATTCTCGCTTTATTAGAAGTCGGGCGTCGCGATTATACTCAATTGAAAGCATCCGATTTGGGTTTTGTGGTCGGGCCAAGGTTGAACGCTGCAGGTCGTTTAGATGATATGTCGATCGGTATTGAGTGTTTGCTCGCAGTTCATCCTCATCAAGCACGCGATTATGCTCAGCAGTTAGATCAGTTCAATCGTGAACGCAAAGCTATCGAATCTGATATGAAAGAACAGGCTGAATTAGCACTTGTGTCTTTGTTAGACGAAGAACAAGACATGCCGAACGGTATGTGTTTTTACGATGCGGATTGGCATCAAGGTGTGATTGGGATTTTGGCTTCGCGGATGAAAGATAAATGCCATCGTCCAGTGATTGCTTTTGCTCGTGTGGGTGAAGATGAGTTGAAAGGCTCAGCTCGTTCCATTGCGGGTGTTCATATTCGTGATGCTTTGGATTTATTGGCCAAACGTTATCCGCAGTTGCTTAGCAAGTTTGGTGGTCACGCCATGGCGGCAGGTATGTCGATCAAAGAATCTCACTATGACGCTTTCCGTTTGGCATTTGATGCCATCATTACCGAATGGGTAACCCCCGAACAATTACAAGCGACATTGTTAACCGATGGGCCACTGGCAGCTGAAGACTTTAGTTTGAGTTTTGCCGAGCAAGTTCGCTTATCTGGCCCATGGGGACAGATGTTCCCAGAGCCTTGTTTTGATGGCGTGTTTGATATCTTGCAGCAGCGTATCGTTGGTGAAAAACACCTTAAACTTATGGTGCGTGAGCCGAGTAGTGGGCTTTTGTTAGATGCAATTAGCTTCTTTGTCGATCTAGATCAATGGCCGAATGATAAAGCGACACAAGCTCGCTTGGTTTATAAACTTGATGTGAATGAGTTTCGTGGTCAGCGTAACCTTCAGTTGTTGGTGGACTATTTAGAGCCAGCGTAGAGTAAAAGTGAAGATTCGCTCTTTTGCCGAACAAATTGGTTTTGGCACTGCGTATCAAAGCAAAAGTTGAGGTATAATGCGCCTCCCTCATACATCACTCTAATTTTACTGGAGCTCATTCATGACTGCACTGGTTCTTGACGGCAAACTTTGCGCCAAAGAAACTGAAAACCGCCTACAGGCTCAAGTTACCGAGCTTAAAGAGCGTACCGGTTGCACCCCAATTTTAGCGACAATTCTAGTGGGTGCTGATCCAGCATCAGCCACTTATGTGAAGATGAAAGGCAATGCTTGTCGTCGTGTTGGTATGGATTCTATGGCAATTGAATTGTCTGAAACCACGACCACTGAGCAGCTACTAGCAAAGATCAACGAGCTAAACAATAACCCTGACGTGCACGGTATTTTGTTGCAACATCCAGTGCCAGAGCAAATTGATGAACGTTTGTGTTTCGACGCGATTGCAGCTCACAAAGACGTAGATGGTGTAACTTGTCTTGGTTTTGGTCGTATGGCTATGCAAGAGCCTGCTTACGGCGCGGCAACACCTGCTGGTATCATGCGTTTGCTTGAAGCGTACGATGTGAACCTAGAAGGTAAGCACGTTGTTGTGGTTGGTCGTAGTCCAATTCTTGGCAAACCAATGGCGATGATGATGTTGAATGCCAATGCAACAGTGACGATTTGTCATTCTCGTACACAGAATCTGTCTGAATTTGTGAAACAAGCCGACGTAATCGTTGGTGCTGTAGGCAAACCAGAATTTATCAAAGCAGAGTGGATCAAAGACGGCGCAGTTGTGGTTGATGCTGGTTATCATCCAGGTGGTGTTGGTGATATTGAGCTTGGTCCTTTGACTGATCGCGTTGCGGCTTATACTCCAGTTCCTGGTGGTGTTGGCCCAATGACAATCAATACTTTGATTCTGCAAACGGTAGAGTCTGGCCTTAAACAACTAGGCTAATAGACTTGAAAGGTCTGTATCACTGCCCCATATTGTTGGTATGAGATCGCAATATGTGACAGAAAGCCGCGCCACTAGGTGCGGCTTCTTTTTTATAAATTGAACAGAAATAGGTAGACAGTTTATGTCCACAGAAATGTTAAAAGACGCATTGGACTTCGATTTGATCGCCGATGTTTTTGTCACCGAATCCATTACCGCATCACCATCAGAATTGCATGGTCAACTTTGTGGTTATCTTGCTTCTGGCGTGACTTTGCCATTGGAAGATTGGTTGTCCATGGTTGTAGAGTTTTGTGATATCGAAGGCTGGAAAGAAGAAGCTAGTCGAGCAGTAATCGTTGAACTTTATACCGCCACGCTGACTTTGTTCCAAAATGGTGAGTTTGCGCTTGTGCCAAGTATTTCCGATGACGATGCTGAATTATGCGAAAGAGGTGTGACTTTGGCGCAATGGGCCCACGGTTTTTTGGCTGGTTATGGTTTGTCTGGGCAAAAAAAGGATTTATCAGATGAGACTAAGCAAATTCTGCGTGATTTTGCCAATATCTCCGGCATGCAAGCGGAAATGCGCGCATTAGAAGACAACAATGATAACGAAGCTGATTTAACAGAATTGGTTGAGTACGTCAGACTGTCGGCAATGATGTTGTACACTGAACATCATGATATCAATCCTGATGTAGATCATACTAAACAAAATTCTCTACACTAGATTTTTATGTTAAATCAAAATGTTATCGCTAGTGTTTAATGGAATGAAAAATTAATAAGTGAGACCTTCTATGAAAATCGACACTCAAACTTATCAGGCTCGTCGTGAGCGCCTGATGCAATCGTTACCTGAAAACAGTGTGGTTGTTCTGCGAACGGGTGAGTTAGCAACTCGCAATAATGATTGTGAGTATGAGTTTCGTCCGCATAGTAGTTTTTTCTATTTAACTGGATTTCCTGAGCCAAGTGCCTACGCCATTATTCGTGGCCGTGGTGAAATGACCTTAGTGACTTTGCCAAAAGATCCTGAACGTGAGCAATGGGATGGTTTTCGTTTTGGTAGTGAAGGCGCGATAGCAAATTTTGGTGCAAATGATGCTGCTCCGTTAGAAGAATTAGACAAGATGGCGTTTGCTGCTTTAGATGGCGCTGAACAAGTTGTGTATTTGTTTAACGACGATGTTCTTCGTGAAAAAATTGCTGGCTGGCGTGATGCTATTGCTGCAAAAGTCAGAATGGGCGCGGCGGCGCCGACAAGTTTCATTGACTTGTTTCCATTTGTGTCTGAAATGCGTTTGCGCAAAGACGCGGAAGAAATCGGTATCATGGAAACCGCAGCGCAAATTAGTGTTGAAGCTCATAAACAGGCTATGCGATCTGTTCGTCCAGGTATGAATGAATACCAGTTAGAAGCAGAATTAAATTATGTGTTTATGAAATCCGGTGCGCGCCAACCTGCGTATAACAATATTGTTGCCTCAGGTAGTAACGCCTGCGTCTTACATTACATCAAAAACGATGAAGTGATCGAAGACGGTGATCTTGTATTGATTGATGCCGGTGCAGAATTAGGTTGTTACGCAGCGGATATTACTCGTACTTTTCCAGCGAACGGTAAATTCAGTGAGCCACAAGCGGCGTTATACCAAGTTGTATTGGACGCTTATCATGCTGGCATGAAAGAGTTAAATGTAGGAACGCCATATGAAGCTTGCCATAACGCAGCGGTTCGGACTTTGACTGCAGGTTTGGTAGCACATGGCTTATTGACAGGCGATGTCGATCAACTGATCGAGAGCAAGGCATATAGAGCCTTTTACATGCACAATACAGGTCATTGGTTAGGTCTGGATGTTCATGACTGCGGTGCTTATAAAATTGCTGGTGAATCGCGTTTGCTAGAAGAAGGCATGGTGTTAACCATTGAGCCTGGGTTGTATGTTTCGGCTGATAATGAATCGGTGGACGAAAAATGGCGAGGTATTGGTATTCGTATTGAAGACGATGTGCTTATCCGCGCCGATGGCCCTTATGTTTTGACCCATGGTCTGCCAAAAGAAATTACAGAGATTGAGGCCTTAATGGCTGAAAGTCGATAAACATTATAAAGACGAGACGGAGTAAAGAAGATGGCTAAGTCGTACGATTTGATAATAGTTGGTGCCGGTATGGTTGGCGCTTTGTCTGCGATATTGTTAGCTAAATCTTCTTTGAGAATTGCTCTTGTTGATAAACATGATGGCGAATATAGGTTGTCCACACCGCCAGCTTATGACGCACGTGTGAGTGCCATTTCTAGTCAATCTAAAGCCTTGCTAGAACAGGCTAATGTTTGGCAAGGCATTGCGCAAGACCGTATTGCTTCTTATGACAATATGGTGGTTTGGGATGGCCTTGGTGAGGGTTATATCGATTTTAATGCTCAAGCTACGGCAATGCCCGAGCTTGGTCATTTAGTTGAAAATGCTGTACTAAATCAGCAATTAATGGTGCAAGTTAGACGTTCGAAAAACATCGATCTGTATTTAGGCGATTCTTTAGAGTCACATGAGTTAAGTGAATCTGGTGTAAGAGTAGAACTGACGTCTGCTCATGTGCTGGAAGCTCAGACCATTATTGCGGCAGATGGTGCTATGTCCAAACTGCGCAGCGAAAATGCCTTTGATACCGTTGAGTGGGATTATGGTCATCATGCGATCGTCACAACGATCGAAATTGCTCAATCTCATGAAAATACTGCGTGGCAGAGTTTCGGCGAAGAAGGTATTTTGGCATTTCTTCCACTTCCTTCTGTCGATCAAAAACATTTTGTGTCCATTGTTTGGTCTGTACCGCCTAAAGAAGCCGAGTCTTTAATGGTTCTCGACGAGAAAGCTTTTTGTCGTCGTTTGCATTACGCGATGAATAAGCGCTTCGATGTCTTGGGTATCACTCAGGTTCGTCAAGCGATTCCTCTAAGACAACGTCATGCAAAGCAATATGTGAAAGCCGGACTAGCGTTGATTGGCGATGCCGCACATACTATTCATCCTTTAGCAGGGCAAGGTGCGAACCTAGGTTTTGGTGATGTGAAGGCGTTAGTGGAAGTGCTAGAAAAAGCCCATAGACGTGGCGAGTATCTAGGGACGAGTAAAGTTCTACGCCGTTACCAGCGTGCACGCATGTTGGATAACATTGCCATGGCTGCAGGTATGGAATCATTTAAGCGTCTATTTTCCACTCAGCAACCGTTTATTGTTCAGCTCAGAAATATCGGTATGAAGCAATTTAACAAAGGCGAATCTTTGAAGAAAAAATTGGTTGCCCGTGCTGCAGGTTTGTCTTCTTTCTCTTAAATTAAGCATTTTTTTGTTTTTTGCAATTAGGAGGTAAATAGCGTGTTTTCAAAACGCTACGTATTTCCGGTTGCAAAAAGCATTTGCTGTCTTATTCTGCATGTATAGATATATCACCAATCAGAGAAAAGGCGGAATTGTATGCAAGCAACGGATCTTCTGAAGAAAACGGATAAACTTCCCAATGTCCCCGATGTCGTTCGTGAACTGATTCAGCTCCTAAGTGATCCTAATGTTAAATATTCCGATCTTACTGAACGCGTTTCTCATGATCAGACGATCTCCTTGAAAGTATTACGCGTGGTTAACTCAGCCTATTTCGGTTTATCGAGAAAAATATCTTCTATCGATGAGGCGACTGTATTACTAGGTACTGACAAGCTAAAAACCTTGGTTATTGCTTCTGGCTTTTCCAATTCTGTCGCAAAGGTAGAGGGGATTAAGCTGCCTGAGTTTTGGGCTGATTCTTTTCGTGTCGCCGAGTTGGCGCAATGGTTTGCAAAGCGGACACCTTTGGTGGAGACCGATGAAGCTTTTACGGCAGGAATTGTTCATAATATCGGGCGATTATTATTGCATCTTACTGAGCCAGCTATTGCGCAAGAGATTCAATCTTTGGTTACTAACCGTAAAGCGGGGCGTGTTAAAGCTGAACAAGATTTACTTGGCTTTACTTCCCAAGATGCTGGTAAAGCGCTAATGGATTTGTGGAAGTTTCCGGCAGGACTTGGGTACGCAGTACAACATCATAAACGTCCTTTTTCGGATGATGAGCCAAATCCACTTGCTTGTGTATTGAATTTGGCTTGTTACATTAATGCATGTATTCGTAATGAGCGAGATTACGATTTAGTTCGAGAGGGCTTTCCTTCTGCTGTAGCGAAAGCGGCTGGTTTGCCTGAGGGCGTTATTTATGAATTAGATGATGCTTTAGCGATTGGCGATGGACTTAATCAATTACTTCACTAGGTTTTAATATCGTATTTTAACTGCTTTTAAATACGTTTAAATGCATATATTCAATAGATTGGCGTATTCAAAAAATTGATATGCCAGTCTTTAATTTATCCTTTGTTTATCTCTGTTTAACCCCTTATGTTACCTCTATAAATAAATGATAATCGCTAGTGTTTAGCATTGTGTTGTGCTAATTTCTTGTCTCTTTTTTTTATGGCCTTTTCTCTTATTTTCATCTGCTATGTGGTGTTTTTGGGAAGAGGGGATCTGTTGAATTGGTAGAAGGTGAGTATGTTTATGAAATTGCGCAAAACGATCAAAACGCAAGGACAAAAATCAATATTGAGTTATGTCGGATTTGTTGCGTTAGCTTCGTCATTGCTTCTTTCTACCGGTTTACAAGCCAAAGGCGAAGTGAACATCTATTCTGCTCGCAAAGAATCTCTTATTAAGCCTGCGTTGGATAAGTTTTCAGAACAAAATGATGTGGTTGTTAACCTTATTACCGGTTCTGCCGATGCCTTGTTGAGCCGTTTAAAAGCAGAAGGTGATGCGAGTCCAGCAGATATTTTTATTACTGTTGATGCTGGCCGTTTGCACCGAGCAAAAGCTGCAGGCGTATTGCAGCCTATTCACAGCGACGTATTAAGCGCAAATATTCCGAGTCATTTACGAGATAGTGATGGTTATTGGTTTGGATTATCTCAGCGTGCTCGGGTGATTTTTTACAACCCTAAAAAAGTCTCAGTAAAAGATTTATCTACTTACGAAAACCTTGCTGATCCAAAATGGAAAGGACGTATTTGTGTGCGTTCTTCAGCCAATATTTATAACCAATCTCTGGTTGCTTCCATGTTAGAGGCAGATGGTCGTGAGAAAACGCAATCCTGGATCAAAGGACTTGTTTCTAACCTTGCACGTCCGCCTTTTGGTGGCGATGTGGATCTATTAAAAGCCGTTTCTGCGGGTGTATGTGATCTAACGCTGGCGAATACTTATTACTATGGTCGTCTTGGGCAAAGTGATAGTGCAGACGAAAGAGCGGTTTATAACGACGTAAAATTGTTTTGGCCTAATCAAGCGCAAGGCGAACGCGGCGCTCATGTTAACGTTAGTGGCGCTGGTATCACTGCCGCGGCGACTAATATTGAAAATGCTACCTTGTTGCTTGAGTTTCTCACTAACCAAGCTTCCCAAGAATGGTATGCTCACGTGAATAACGAGTATCCTGTGGTAAAAGGCATTGGCGCTCCAGAAATGTTGGCGCCATTTGGTACATTCCGTGCGGATACGATTTCGTTAAGCCAATTAGGTGAAAACAATCGTGAAGCAGTCGAGCTTATGGATATTTCTGGTTGGAAGTGATTTTTCTGATATTTGCTCCATATAACGAGCTTTCTGATATGGTTTTTGATAATCGATGGCTAATTTAGCTCCCCCGAGTTTAGCAAGTAAGTCTAAGTGGAATTGGTTAAAAATGGCGGCAATGATTATTGCTGCCATTTTGGCATTACCTATCTTGGTTGTTTTGGTTAATGTTTTGATCGGTGATGGTGAAGTGTGGCGACACCTTTATCAGACAGTCTTAGCTGAATACATTTCTAACTCCTTGTTACTGATGTTGGGTGTTGGCATTGGCGTGCTGGTTATCGGTGTGCCTTGCGCTTGGTTGACTAGCATGTGTGATTTCCACGGTCGCACCTTACTATCTTGGGCCTTGCTTTTGCCAATGGCCGTGCCTGCTTACATTATTGCTTATACCTACACGGGGGTATTGGATTTTGCAGGTCCTGTACAAACGTTTATTCGCGAACTTACTGGTTGGCGTTACGGTGAGTATTGGTTCTTTGAAATACGTTCCCTTGGTGGCGCCATAGCTATGCTGACCTTGGTTCTTTACCCTTATGTGTATCTCATGAGCCGAGCGGCTTTTTTAGAGCAGTCTGAGAACACCTTAGAAGTTAGTCGCACACTTGGCTATTCTGGTCGCGCTGTATTTTTCAAATTGGCACTCCCCCTTGCTCGTCCGGCGATAGTAACAGGCCTTACCTTAGCGCTTATGGAGACATTGGCGGATTATGGTACGGTGCAATATTTCAGTGTAAATACTTTCACAACGGGCATTTTACGAACCTTTTATGGATTTGGTGATATCGCAGCTGCTTCTCAGCTGGCAGGTATTTTACTGATGTTCGTGGCGGTGTTGATTTTGCTAGAACGATATTCTCGGCATCGCATTCGTTATCATGCATCAGGTCTAAAAAAGGCCAGTAATCGGCGTATGATTTTGAAAGGTAGTCGTGGCTTTATAGCGTGCATTTTTTGCTTGCTGCCTATTCTTGTTGGCTTTCTTATTCCCGTAGGTGTTTTGGCCTATTGGGCGGTATTTAAAGCAGAAATGCCCGGCGCGAACTTTATTCAACTGGCGTGGAACTCGTTTTATCTAGCGGCTATGGCTTCGCTTATTGTGGTGAGTTTAGCCTTGATATTGAGTTACGCCATTCGTTTAAATAATGGTAAAGCGGTGAGGACATCTGTAGGCATTGCGGGATTAGGTTATGCCTTACCGGGGACTATTATCGCGATTGGCACTATTGTTCCTCTAGCTTGGTTGGACCATCGAATCATTGATTTGGTTAAACATTACAGTGGGGAAAGAGTCGGTTTGATTTTTTCTGGCACATTAGTGGCGTTGCTGTTTGCTTACACGGTTCGTTTTATGGCTGTGTCTTTAGGTGCGGTACAAAACGGCCTTGGAAAGATTAAGCCGAGTATGGACATGGCAGGTCGTTCGCTAGGGATGTCGCCTTTTAAAGTTTTAACGCGCATTCATATTCCGCTATTAAAAGGTTCGGTCTTAACGGCCATGTTAATTGTTTTTGTCGATGTGTTGAAAGAATTACCAGCGACCTTGGTGTTACGGCCATTTAATTTTAATACCTTAGCGGTGCGAGCTTTTGAATTGGCGTCAGATGAGCGACTGATCGATGCTGCTCCAGCTTCGTTAATGATAGTGCTGGTGGGACTGGTGCCAGTGATTTTGTTGAGCCGTTCCATTTCTTCTCACCTGAATAAATCAAAATAGCCGAAGCGCCCAATAGCGTTTATTAAAAATAGGATCGCATATGACATCTTTACCTCCTCATAAACTATTGAAAGAAATGACACTGACCGATGTTTCGGTTGGTTATGATGGTGATGCGGTTGTTAAAAATGCTTCATTCAAACTGCTAGAAGGGCAGATCGGTTGTTTACTCGGGCCAAGTGGCTGCGGTAAATCGACCTTGTTGCGTGCAATTGCAGGCTTTGAGTCTTTAATGGTAGGAGAAATTCGCATTGATGACGAGGTGATTGCCAGTCAATCACACAGTGTGAATCCTGAGCACCGTTTTATCGGTATGGTGTTTCAAGACATTGCCTTGTTTCCACACCTTACCATTGCACAGAATATCGCTTTTGGCTTATCTGCTTGGCCTAAAGAGGCAGCACAGGAACGAGTGACTTATTTGTTAAATTTGGTTGGTTTGTCGGGTTTCGAATCACGCTATCCGCATTCTCTTTCTGGTGGCCAACAGCAACGTGTCGCTTTGGCTCGCGCCATTGCACCTAAGCCTAAATTACTGCTGATGGATGAACCTTTCTCTGGGCTTGATGCTAAGTTAAGAGAAGAGTTGGTACCTGATATTCGTGCCATATTGCAGCATGAAAAAATGAGCGCGTTATTAGTGACCCATGATCAGATGGAAGCCTTTGCGATGGCGGATCAAGTATCGGTTATGAGTGAAGGCGTAATTCATCAAACAGGTTCGCCGTATCAGATTTATCATCGACCAGAAACACGCTTTGTGGCGAGTTTTATTGGTCATGGGGATTTCCTAACGGCTACCGTCTGTGGTCCAGATTGCGTTCATTCAGATTTGGGTAATATTCGCGGTGATTTAGATCATGGTTTTGCTGACAATACTCAAGTGGACTTATTGGTTCGTCCTGATGATATTTTACATGATGACGACAGTGAATTTGTTGGTGTGATTGTAAGTAAATGGTTTCGTGGGTCACACTTCTTATATCGCGTGAAATTGTCTTCTGGCAAAGTGGTATATTGTTTTGCTTCTTCTCACCACAATCATTCCGTGGGGCAAGAGATCGGCTTGAGTGTTCATTTAGATCACCTAGTAATGTTCCCACGTTAGTAAATAAAACGCCCAGGTGACTTGCTTATAAATCACTTGGGCGTTTTTATGTATTGTTGGGGGGCAGACAATAGAGCTAGATAGTTCCGATTCCTTGCTCATGGCACACTTCAATTATTCCTTCAAAATCGTATTCACTCAGTTCTAAATGATCTAGGGCGTAATGGCCAATTTTTTGCCATTCGTAGTCTTCGCTTGCACCGCCTATGTGTCTATAGGTTGAGGCAATGTGCTCAGCCATTTTTAAAATAGAAGCAAAGGTTAAATTAATAGAGTCGCCAGGCACTCTGTGGTGGAATAAGTAATCGACACGATGGTGTTTGGCTATAACCGCACAGCAACTTTTAGGTAGCCCCCATGATTTTGCTAAATAATAACCGACAACTGAATGGTTGGTTTTGAAAGCTTGGTTTTCAACGTCGGTTAGGTTGAATTCTGGATCTTGATAACCTTGTTTCAATACATCTTTGTAGCCATCGAAACGCTTAAGCATCAAAGGAATACCTGCATTATGAAAAAGCCCAAGCGCATAGCATTCATCTTGGTATTTAAAATTAAGCTGGTTGGCTAGACTTGAGCAAATCACAGCAACTTCGCTGGCTGTATCCCAGAAACTGTGTAAAGATTTTATTGCGTCATCTGAAAGTTCGCTTTTGACTGCGAGTCCGTTAACGATATTGGTGACGCTTGTTGGGCCAAGCAACATGACGGCTTGCTGAATGGATGCTATTTTTTTAGGTAAATTAAAAGACGCAGAGTTTACGAGTTTTAATACGGCGGCTGAAAGGCTTACATCCTGTGAAATGATTTCTGATATACGTGCCATGTCAGGATCTGGCATGGCTTGTTCCATGTGTAAATCCACCATGATTTGTGGTTGTGGTGGAATGCTGATGCCTTGCAAGATGAGTTTTAGCTGATTTTCATTTAATGTAGATGACATGGACACACTTCTTTAAGACAAGTAACTTTACAGCTACGTAATTCGTAGCAATTGAATCTAGAGTCTTTATAATAGCGTTTTTTAAATATACTGGGTGAAAATTTTGAGTGTTATTCGACTAAAAGGTCAAGCTGATCGCCGTTTAAGGGCTGGACATCAATGGATTTACAGCAATGAGGTAGATACCTCAGCTACGCCATTAAAGCAATTTACCCCAGGGGATCAGGTTGTTGTCGAAACAGCTCAAGGTAAACCTCTTGGTATTGCGACAATAAACCCTAATACATTGATCTGCGGTCGTTTAATGAGCCGTAGTACCGATACATTTTTAAACAAGTCGACTTTGGTTCATCGTCTAAAGATTGCTTTATCTTTGCGTGAGCTGACTTATCCAGCGCCGTATTACCGTCTTGTTTTTGGTGATTCTGACGGTTTGTCAGGTTTGGTTGTCGATCGTTTTGCCGATGTTTTGGTTGTACAAATATCGACCGCTGGCATGGAGCGAGTAAAAAACGAGATCGTTGAAGCCTTGCAAGATGTAGTGAAGCCATCAGCGATTCTGATGAAAAATGATGGCAAGATGCGTCAGATCGAAGGCCTTGAAACCTATGTTGAAGAAGCTTTTGGTACGGTTCCAGAGTTGGTTTTCCTACAAGAAAACGGTGTGTTGTTTCAAGCGCCAGTGTGGGATGGACAAAAAACTGGTTGGTTCTATGATCACCGTGAAAACCGCAAAACCATGCAAGGCTTTTGTGATGGCAAACGTGTACTTGATGTTTTCTCTTACATTGGTGGTTGGGGCGTTCAAGCAGCCTCTGCTGGTGCGACAGATGTTACCTTTATTGATGCGTCTGAAAGCGCATTGAGCCATGTTGGTGAAAACCTTAAGTTGAACCAATACGAAGGTGGTTTTAACTTGATGCACGGTGATGCATTTGAAGCGATGCAGTCTTTGATTGAAGGGAAAGAGCGTTTCGATGTGGTTGTTATGGATCCGCCAGCGTTTATAGCTCGTCGTAAAGACATTAAAGCGGGCGAGGGTGCTTACCATCGTGCAAATCAGCTAGCGATGCGCTTGGTTGCGAAGGGCGGGATTTTGGTTTCCGGTTCTTGTTCTATGCATCTGGAAACGGCACGGTTACACGATATTATTCGTAGCAACAGTCGTCAATTAGAGCGTTTTTCGCAGTTGATTTATCGCGGAACGCAAGCACCAGATCATCCGGTCCACCCTGCGATAGAAGAAACGGAATACCTAAAAGCTCTATTTTATCGAATCCATAACAACATGGGTTTATAAGCTTATTTGGTTTATGTTGTTAGTAACCAAAAAATAAAAGCTAAAGAATAAGAACGAAAAAAGCGCTGTCAGATATGATCTGGCAGCGCTTTTTTATTTGGCAATCTTATTGTTTCGTTCACTAATCTCTTAAAGAAATATGCTGCCAGCCACGATCTTGCGCAATTTTTGTTAGTGTCTCATCGGCATCAACGGCAATAGGGTGAGTAACCAATTCTAATAAAGGTAAATCATTACGAGAGTCGCTATAAAAAAAGCTACCTTCCATTGTGTGTCCGGTCTCAGCCAGCCAATCATTTAAGCGTGTAACCTTGCCAGCTTGGAAGCTTGGAACACCAACAATTTTACCTGTGTAGTGATCGTTAATGATCTCTGGCACAGGTGCAATAATATGATCCATGCCTAAAGCATCGCCAATTGGCCCAGTAACGAACTGGTTAGTCGCGGTGATCATCAGCAAGAAATGACCTTGGTCTTTATGATGCTGTAATAGCGCATTAGCTTTCTCTTGCATCATTGGCTGGATTTTTTCTTGCATGAAAATGTCGTGTAGCTTGGCCAACTCTTCTCTAGAGAACTTAGTTAATGGTTCTAGGCTAAACGCCAAGTATTCATGAATATCTAAAGTACCAGTTTGATACTCTTCGAAGAACTTATCGTTGGCTAATTTGTAAGCGTGGCTGTCTACTAAACCTTTCTCAACGAGAAATTGTCCCCAAGTGTAATCGCTGTCGCCATTTAATAATGTGCCGTCTAAGTCAAATATTGCGAGTGTCACAAGCAGTCCTCAATTCTTCTAAAGTGCGTGAATTATAGCTCTGGAGACAATAAATAACAGCAGTCTTAATTGTGCAGATGGGGGAATTATGGAACAATGAAACTAATTTATTTTTATATTAAAAGGTGATAGCTCGTGATTGATGCAGACGGATACAGACCGAATGTGGGCATCATACTGATGAACGAGCGTGGCCAACTTCTTTGGGCGAGACGCGTAGGGCAAAATGCTTGGCAGTTTCCTCAAGGAGGTATCAAATCCGACGAGACACCTGAAGAAGCTTTATTTCGAGAGCTTAAAGAAGAAGTAGGTTTAGATCCTCATCAGGTGGAAGTAATAGGTAAAACTCGGGGTTGGCTGCGTTATCGTCTTCCTAAACGCATGCTAAGACACAATAGCAAACCTCTATGTATTGGACAAAAACAGAAATGGTTTCTTCTGTCTATTCGTTGTCCTGATGCTTCTGTGTGCGTAGATGGAACGGAAACCCCTGAATTTGATGGCTGGCGCTGGGTTAGTTATTGGTACCCACTTGGCCAAGTTGTGGCGTTTAAAAAAGATGTTTACCGTCGAGCTCTAAAAGAGCTTATCCCCAGTGCACATCGTCGACTAGAAAAGTGATAAACTTACTGGCTTGATGCTGGAGGTTATATAGATTGATGGGAGAGCTATGCTAAGTTTGCTAAGACGTATTACCCAGGAGGTGACTGCCGCGCAGTCTTTATCTGCGGCACTTGACATTATTGTCCGACGTGTCCGCAGAGCAATGCGAGCAGAGGTGTGTTCTATTTATTTAGTAGACACCAATACTAAAGAATATATCTTGATGGCAACGCGCGGTTTGAATGCGGACGTTGCAGGTAATGTTAGTCTAAAAGCAGATGAAGGTTTGGTTAGTTTAGTTGGTCGTAGGGCTGAACCTGTAAACCTTGAAGATGCTCATATTCACCCATCTTTCCACTATTTAAAAGGTTCCGGCGAAGAACGATACCGCTCTTTTCTAGGTGTTCCTATTATTCATCATCGACAAGTTTTAGGCGTGCTGGTGGTTCAGCATGAAGACAAACGTCGATTTGATGAAGGCGAAGAAGCCTTTCTTATTACTTTATCGGCCCAATTGGCGGGTGTTATTGCTCACGCTGAAGCGACAGGGGCGATTACTAGTATTAATCCTAACGCTATTCCTAGTGGATCGGATTTTCGCTATAAGGGTGTTCCTGGTAGCTCTGGTGTAGCGATTGGTCGCGGTGTTGTGGTGTTTCCGCCTGCTGATTTAGATGTTATCCCTGATCGTCGTACAACAGATTTTGATGAAGAGATTCAGGACTTTTATCAAGCACTTGATGCCGTTCGACAAGACATTCGTCGCGCCAGCAATCGTATTAGCCAACACCTTTCAGAAGATGAAAAAGCATTATTCGATGTTTATCTAAAAATTCTAGATGACAACTCAATCGCTGGTGAAATTGTTCGAAAAATCAAAGAAGGTAATTGGGCTCAAGGTGCATTAAGACAGGTTATTCAGGCGCATATTCAGCAATTTAACCGCATGGATGACCCTTATTTACGTGAGCGGGCCTCGGATCTTCGTGACCTTGGTCGTCGTATCTTATCTCATCTTCAAGAGAAGGCTCCAAATGTAGCAGAGCGTTTCAGTGAGCCATCTATTATTATCGGTGAAGAGCTCACCGCGTCCATGTTAGGCGAAATTCCAATTGATAAGATCAAAGGCCTAGTCTCGGTAATGGGATCGGGTAACTCTCATGTGGCAATTTTAGCCCGTGCTATGGGTATTCCAACTGTCATGGGCGCATTAGATTTGCCTTATGCTCAGTTGGATAAAGTAGATCTTATTGTCGATGGTTATTTGGGCAAGATTTTTACCTATCCGTCTGAAGCGCTTATTGAAAATTATCAGCAAATTGTTGATGAAGAGCGTCTTTTAGAAGAAGAATACGAAACACTCAAAGACTTACCTTGTGAAACTCTTGATGGCCACCGTTTATCTTTATTTGTTAATACTGGTTTGTCTGCTGATATCGCCCGTTCTTTGGATCGTGGTGCGGAAGGTATAGGTCTTTACCGTACAGAAGTGCCTTTCATGGTGCGAGATCGTTTTCCGACCGAAGCGGAACAGGTCGTTATTTATCGTCAGCAGTTAGAAGGTTTTGCACCTTCGCCAGTAACGGTTCGTACTTTGGATATTGGTGGTGATAAAGCGCTGCCTTATTTTCCTATAAACGAAGCGAACCCTTTCTTAGGTTGGCGCGGTATTCGAGTTACTCTGGATCATTTGGAAATCTTTATGGCGCAAATTCGCGCCATGATAAAAGCCAGTGCTGGCCTGTATAATCTAAAAATTATGCTACCTATGATTTCAAATGTGGCGGAAGTAGAAGAAGCCTTAGCGCTTATTCGCCGTGGTTATGCAGAGGTTAAAGAGGAAGGTTACGACGTCAAAATGCCTCAAGTTGGCGTAATGATAGAAATTCCTGCGGCGGTTTATCAAGTTAAAGAATTAGCTGAATTGGTGGATTTCTTATCGGTAGGAAGTAACGATTTAACGCAATATTTGCTTGCTGTAGATCGAAATAATCCGCGTGTAGCGGACTTATATAATTCTTTCCATCCTTCTGTATTACGTGCATTGCTTAGCATCGTCGATCAAGTCAGAGATGAAGGTGTCGGTTTAAGCGTATGTGGTGAAATGGCTGGTGATCCGATGGGTGCTATTTTATTAATGGCCATGGGGTACGACGTATTATCGATGAGTTCGACCTCACTTCCTAAAGTGAAAGCGGTGATTCGTAATATCTCGATGGAACAAGCGCAAGCCATGCTTAGCGAAGTGATGAAACTATCTCATGCTGAAGCGGTCACACAGACTATGACACGACTCATGCGCGAAGCCAATATTGAGCGTTTGATTCGACCATCTAAAACCACTAACGTGGAATAATACCTATCAGAGGCTTGCTTCAATATTATGATTTCATATCCAAACATTGACCCTATTGCCATATCAATAGGGCCAATTTCCGTTCATTGGTACGGCATTATGTATCTTATTGGCTTTGCCGGGGCCTACTTATGCGGCATGTATCGCGCTAAACGTTCCAATGGGCTTTGGACACCAGAGATGGTCAGCGATGCTATATTTTATGGCGCACTTGGCGTCATATTGGGTGGCCGAGTCGGTTATATTTTGTTTTATCAGTTTTCTGCGTTTGTTGATAATCCACTTATTCTTGTTCGTATTTGGGAAGGCGGCATGTCTTTCCATGGAGGGTTATTAGGCGTTATTACTGCTATGTACTTCTTCGCTCGTCGTTACAACAAGCACCTGGTTGATGTGACCGACTTTCTGGCGCCGTTCGTACCAATTGGTTTAGGTGCAGGGCGTTTAGGCAACTTTATTGGCGGTGAATTATGGGGCAAACCGACAGATGTTTCTTGGGCGATGATTTTTCCTAATGATCCGCTGCAACTTGCTCGTCACCCTTCGCAGTTATATCAATTTGCACTAGAAGGTGTAGCACTGTTTTGTATCTTGTGGTTCTTCTCACAAAGAACAAAACCGCGGTATTGTGTCTCTGGTATGTTCTTACTTTTCTACGGTATTTTCCGAATCCTAGTAGAATTTGTCCGCGAGCCAGATATACAAATTGGCTACCTTGCTTTTGGTTGGCTGACAGAGGGGCAGCTTTTATCTTTGCCAATGGTAATAATTGGTGTTGGCTTAATTATTGCGGGCTTCAAGCTAAACACATTTCCAAAAGCGAATGCTTCAAAATAGCTAAAAAGATTTAGAGTGACGCTTAAAACCAGCCGTACGGCTGGTTTTTTTGTTTTGATGCTGACAAAGCTAATTATGGCTTTTGTTTTTTTAAATGTGAAAGAGTAGATTAAAATTGTATTGATGTAGCCTAAGGGCTACAATTATTTATATGAAGTATGAAATCAAGAAAACGGATGTTTTTGATCAATGGCTGTTTAAACTAAAGGATCGACAAGCTCTTTTGGCGATAAACATGCGAATCATTAGGGCGATTAACGGCAACTTCGGTGATAGCAAAGTGATTGCGAGTAATCTCTTGGAGATGCGTGTTTTTGTGGGAAAAGGCTATCGAGTTTATTACAGCGTACGTAATAACGAAGTTATCTTGCTTATTAATGGTGGCCATAAAGGCACACAGAGCAAAGATATAGAGAAAGCGAAGATATTGCTTAGTGAATGGGAGCAACCATCATGACATTAAAGGCAAGCGATTTTAATCCGTTTGATTATATTGAAACACAGGAAGAAGTGCAGGCTTTCTTACAAGAATGTTTGGCTGACGATGACCCAAATACCTTTATTGAAGCATTGGGATTGCTGGTTAAAAAACATGGTGTAACCGATATTGCTTTAGCATCTGGACTGAACAGAGAAAGCTTATATAAAACCATCAGTGGTAAAACAAAGCCGCGCTTCGACACGATTTTTAAAATCATGCAGGCACTAAATTTTCGCTTCACCACACACTCAGCTTGAAATGGAACTGCGTCTATTATCTCGGTCTGACTTTAAACCTTTGCTGCTATTTGAAACAGAAAACCGAACTTGGTTTGAAGCGCATATCAATCCGCGGGAAGTTAGTTTTTACAGTGATGAAGGTGTAAAAAAGCACATCGAAGAATTTCTTTCGCAACATCAAAGAAAAGCCATGTTGCCGATGCTTATTATTGACGACACCGGTGAGATTGCTGGACGTATTAATTTAACCGATATTAATTTAGTGTCGCACGAGGCTTATTTAGGCTATCGAATGGGCGAAAAATTTGCCGGACGTGGCATTGCCAAGCGTGCAGCTGAACAAATAACTCAACTGGCTAACGAGCTTAATCTGCAAAAAATAATCGCCTTCGCTTCTGTGGACAACATTGCTTCGCAGAGAGTGCTGACACACAACGGATTTGTTGAAATGAAGACCCATGAAAACTTCGCTGAAGTGCAGGGTAACAGTATTGATTGTATTGAATACCATAAAATTGTTAAGGAAAAGCATGACACTCTTGGTTAGAGAAGCGCAAACCAAAGATGCACAAGACATAGTTAATATTTTGAATCCCATTATCGAGGAAGGTCTTTTTACCATACTCGATATTACTTTTTCGGTAGAAGATGAGGAGCAATTTATTCAAGACTTCCCTGAGAGGGGGGTGTTTCATGTGGCCTTAAACGAAGAGGGTTCAAGCGTCATTGGCTTTCAAAATGTAGAGCCGTTTGCTGCCTATACTCATGCTTTTGATCATGTCGGTATTATTGGAACATTTGTTGATGCCAGTTGCAGAAGGCAAGGGGTTGCATCGATTTTATTTAAAGCGACCTTCAACTTAGCAAGATCAAAAGGCTATGAAAAGTTATTCGCCTACGTCAGAGAGGATAACCCAAACGCTTTAGCGACGTATTTAAGACAGGGCTTTGAAGTGGTAGGAACTGCGAAAAAACACGCTAAAGTTCGTGGCAAATATATCGATGAAATTTTGATAGAAAAGTTCTTATAGGATTAATTTATCCACAAAGATGACTTCAATATAAAACAGCGAACCATTATTGGTTCGCTGTTTTGCTTTTAGGTCTCTTGAACCGAGAGTTGCTTAAACTGAGAAAGGGTAGGAGATAGGCTCGTGGAATTGGTAGCCTTCGATTTCAAAGTCATCCATGGTGACCCAAGTTTCTATGTCTTTTAAAGATTTGATCTCTGGGTTGATTTTTAAAGTTGGCAGAGGGTAAGGCTCGCGCTTTAGTTGTACGTCACGCATTAGTTCTAGCTGATCTTCATAGATGTGAGCGTTCACTATCTTATGAAAGGCTTTGCCTGGTTTTTTCCCTGTGATTTGCGCAACGATGGCAAGCAATACGTATACCTGAACCATGTTGAAATTTAAACCAAGTGGCACATCACAGCTGCGCTGTGTGCTGTTTAGATAAAGCGTATCACCAAGCAATGAAAAGTGATGGCTGTACATACAAGGACGAAGACAAGCCATGTGAAACGCGCCTGGGTGATAAAAAGTGAGGATTTCCCCACGGTTATCCACACCACGGCTTAGATCGTCAACAATCTGTTTTAATAGGTCGATATGACCACCGTCTGGCTTTGGGAAGTGACGGCCAATAGCACCATAGCAAAGTCCCATGTCATCTTCGCCTTTACGGTAAGGGTTGTTTAGCCAAACTTCGTTTTCGTTGGCATTGGCATCCCATGTTTTGGTGCCCAGCGCACGAAAGTCTGCCGCGTTATCGTAGCCTCTTAAATAGCCGATGATTTCGGCAATAGCAGACTTCCAATAGCTTTTACGTGTGGTGACGAGAGGGAATTCGCCTTTACTTACATCATAGGTGAGGTCGGCATTAATAACGGTTAGGCAGCGCTTGCCAGTACGTTCGTTGTTGACCCATTCACCTTCGTTAACGATGCGGTTGCAAAGATCTAAATACTGTTTCATAAAAATGCCTTGTCTGTTTTAGCCTCGACGAATGCTGGTAATGCAGGTTAGGAAATGCAATCTGGATCGTCATGGGTATAATAAATGCCATTGATTATATCAGAAGCCTTTGCTCTTGGATTGTCGGAGCAAAGAAGAGCCAAGATTTTTAAGCAGGTTATTGTATGTTGTCACTAATTGTCGCTATGTCTACGAACCGAACCATCGGTATTAATAACTCGTTACCTTGGCATTTGCCAAATGATCTTAAATATTTCAAGCAAGCGACGATGGGCAAACCCATTGTCATGGGACGTAAAACCTTTGAATCTATTGGCAAGCCATTGCCAGGTCGTCGCAATATTGTTATCAGTCGTGATCCAGCTTATCAAGCGGAGGGGATTGATGTGGTGACGACATTGGAAGATGCCATTTCCCTTGGCGAAGATATTTGCTTGGTTAATGGCCAAGAAGAAGTCATGGTTATCGGCGGCGCGCAAATTTACCAACTCGCTCTTGAACGCGCGGATCGTTTGTACATCACTCATGTGGACGCCGAAGTAAAAGGTGATGCGTTTTTCCCAGAGGTAGATTGGCCATCGTTTACCCTGATAGGCGAAGAAGCTTTCGCCGCTGAAGGTCCGAATCCATACGACTATCGTTTCTCTGTTTACCAAAGAACCAGCGCAGAGTAATTCATTATGTGGCAACAAATTGAGATTCAATTGCCAGCGATGCGTCGAGGCTTTCATTTGATCACTGATCAGGTGGCGGCTGCTTTATCAAAAATGACACCAGTATCGATAGGGTTATTGCATATTCAACTGCTGCATACTTCGGCTTCTTTGACGATCAATGAAAACGCCGATCCTTCTGTTCGCCGTGATATGGAAAAACATTTTTCTCACATGGTGCCAGAAGATCAGCCCTATTATGAGCATATTTACGAAGGCAGCGACGACATGCCCGCACACATAAAAGCCAGCATGTTGGGCTCATCTTTGACGATTCCTATTCGGGATAAGAGGTTGTGCTTAGGGATTTGGCAAGGCGTTTATTTAGGTGAACACCGTGATCATGGTGGCGCGAGAAGGATCGTTTTAACGCTGCAAGGTGATCGCGACTAAATAGTCATATTTGCTAGAACAAAAACGCCGCATTAAAAATGCGGCGTTTTTGTTTTTAAGAACTTAAATCTAGTTAACGACGATTTGTTTGCAAGAAGCTTGGCCATCTTCAACGGCTTGATTTGCGCTCAGCGCTAGTTCTTCTATTGTTTCACCATCTTCTGGAAACGCTGCTATACCAATACAGAAATCCATAGGATCTGAATTGCCTTCAAACAAAGCTGAGCTTTCACTTTCTGTCGGGTTAATGATGTGTTTTAGCAAAGTCTTCGCATCTTTTACGCTGGTGTTAGGAAGTAATAACAGCAGTTTGTCAGGCTCTACTCGTGCTAGTACATCCGCTTCTCTAATCTTTTTATAGATATAACGAGCGGAGGTTTGAATGGCAATATTGCGCGCTTCCATTGGAAGTTTGCTTAGGCGTTCGTTAGCATCAAGGTTTATTTTTGCCATGGTTAATGGCGTATATTGGCGTTTTGCCAAGCCTAGTTGCTTTTTAAAATGCGTCAGCGCTGCGCCACGAGTCAATAGCCCTGTTAGTTCATCAAATGTCGCTTGGTTGCGTAGATGTTCTTCCAGTGCTTTTTGGTGGCTAATATCCACCATGAAACCAATGATCTTCTTGATGCTGCCATCTGGGCCTTTGGTGTAGCTTCTGCCGCGTTCTTTTACCCATAGGTAACGTTGGTCACCCGTCAGAATACGATATTCCACTTCATAATAATCTTGATTGAGTGCTACATGCTCATTGACTACAGTAGCCAATTTTTTCACATCATCGGGATGAACAAGGGCGTGCCATTCAGTAGTAGAGCGTGGTGTTTTATCAAGTGGATAATTCAATAGTGTCGCAATGGATTTTGAACAAGATACTAAATCTGACTCTGTTTCCCAGATCCACAATCCCGCAGAAGATTCTGTCAGTGCGAATTTTAGCAGGGTGTTTTCGGCAGCAGAAAGATCCATGTGGTCAGTATTGTAAACACAAGCCAACACCGTTTCGCCAAGGTGGCGCATTTCAAGCTGCATATTGATTAGCTTATCACCAACACGAATTAAGCTTTCACAACGCTCAATGCTGCCGCTTTTGATTTTTTTATTAAGCTTTTGCCAGTCGTCAGGAGAAACGGCGTCTTCACAAAGTGATTCCCAGGTACCGGAAGGCGTCGAATTAAAATTTTCAAACAAAATTTCAAAGTTGCGATTGTATGATATTAGTTTGCCAGTGCTGCTTTCTATTATAAAAGCAGGCGTTGGCATGTACTTAAACGCGAGTTCAAAAGGCGTGTTCATGACGCGCTCCTTTATAATATGGTTATTCTGGGGTGATCCAAGTAACTTGGTAATCCGCATCATTATCTTCTGCTAGTAACTTGCTGAGCACTGGCAAAAATTCCTTGGCTTCTTTTTCTAGAGTCCAAGGTGGATTGACGATAATCATACCGCTTCCTGCCATGCCGCGCTCTTGTTCTGTGTTTCTAATGCAAAGCTCTAGTAAAAGCACATTACGAATATTGGTTGCTTTGACGGACTTTAATAATTCGTTAGCTTGCTGACGATTTAATACAGGATACCAAATGGCATAAGTGCCTTGAGGGAAGCGTTTGTAACCATCATCTAGAGCTTGAACAACGTATTGGTAATCTTTTTTCACCTCATAAGGTGGATCCATCAGCACGAATCCACGCTTCTGTGGTGGTGGCAGCATGGCTTTAACCGCGGCAAAGCCATTGTCTTTTACAACATTGGCTTTACGTTTATTCGGGAAAAGTGCCGCTAAAATAGGGTAATCGTTTGGATGCAGCTCACATAAGTGTAGCTTGTCTTTTTGGCGAACGTAATAATCGACAATTTTGGGGCTGCCAGGATAAAACTCTAACGTATCTGTTGGGTTCATCTCGCGGACGATGTCTAACAGGTTTTCCAATGGCTCAGGAAGGTTGTCTTCGGTTAACAGTCGTGCAATACCTGAATGGAATTCTTTGTTCTTTTGCGCCTGCTCAGAGTTTAGTGAATATTGACCAATGCCAGCGTGTGTATCCAAATAGAAAAAAGGCGCGTCTTTTTTTATAAAATGGCGACATATTTGA
This sequence comes from Marinomonas sp. ef1, assembly GCF_002806845.1. NCBI lineage: Bacteria > Pseudomonadati > Pseudomonadota > Gammaproteobacteria > Oceanospirillales > Oceanospirillaceae > Marinomonas > Marinomonas sp. ef1. Next base: position 262,377 of record NZ_NHTT01000007.1, read on the forward strand.
CTGACCGTCAAATGTTTTAAAATATCAGCGTGGTTGCCTGCATGATAAATATGGCGATAGCTGAGCATTGTTTTTCCTGTGATGAATAATTAGATTTTGAATGAAAAAGGCCGCAACGCCCGTATTTGGCAAAGCGGCCTTTTGCGTATTACTTTTTTAACAATTAGTCGATTTGACTAATATCACGTACTGCCCCTTTGTCCGCACTGGTCGCAAAGTGCGCGTACACTTTTAGTGCTGGAGAGACTTTACGTGGACGTTCTTCAACTGGCTTCCAAGCGTTTGCGCCTTTTGCGTTCATAGCGTCGCGACGAGTTTGTAGCTCTTCATCGCTAAGCAAAACATTGATCGTACGATTTGGAATGTCGATCAAAATACGGTCGCCATTTTCAACCAAACCGATTGCGCCGCCGGCAGCAGCTTCAGGTGAAGCGTGACCGATAGACAGGCCAGATGTACCACCAGAGAAACGACCGTCAGTTAATAGTGCGCAGGCTTTTCCTAATCCTTTGGACTTAATGTAAGACGTTGGATAAAGCATTTCTTGCATGCCTGGTCCGCCTTTAGGGCCTTCGTAGCGAACGATGACAATGTCACCTGCTTCCACTTTATCATCAAGAATGTTCTTAACCGCTTCGTCTTGAGACTCCGTTACGTGAGCACGGCCTTCAAACACAAGAATCGATTCGTCTACACCTGCACTTTTTACAACACAGCCATCAACAGCGATGTTGCCATAAAGTACTGCTAAGCCACCTTCGAGGGAAAAAGCATTTTCGATGGAGCGAATGCAACCCTCAGCACGGTCTCCATCTAAAGAAGGCCAGCGAGTAGATTGGCTGAACGCGGTTTGCGTTGGAATGCCGGCAGGTCCTGCTTTGTAAAATTCTATGATCTCAGGAGTTGGCGAGCGCATAATATCCCATGTCTCTAACGCTTCTAGCATGGTTTTTGAATGCACAGTGTGACACTGATTGTGCAAAATTCCTGCGCGATCAAGCTCACCCAGCAAGGCAAAAATACCACCGGCACGGTGTACATCTTCAACGTGGTATTTCGGTGAGTTTGGCGCTACTTTGCATAGTTGAGGCACTTTACGAGATAAGCGATCAATATCTTGCATGGTGAAATCAACACCTGCTTCATTGGCAATTGCCAATAAATGCAAGATAGTGTTGGTTGAGCCACCCATGGCGATGTCTAAAGTCATGGCATTTTCAAAGGCTTCGAAGCTTGCGATAGAACGTGGTGCCCAGTTCGCTTCATCGTTTTCGTAGAAACGTTTAGTGATGTCTACGATGCGACGACCAGCATCTAAAAACAAACGGCGACGATCTGAGTGAGTGGCTAATGTCGTGCCGTTGCCCGGTAAACTTAGACCAAGCGCTTCGGTTAGGCAGTTCATTGAGTTCGCGGTAAACATGCCAGAGCAAGAGCCACAGGTTGGGCACGCTGAGCGTTCGTATTCGGCTACTTTTTCATCTGTTGCCGTTGGGTCTGCTGCGATAACCATGGCATCGACTAGGTCAAGTTTGTTTTCGGACAGTTTGGTTTTTCCCGCTTCCATTGGACCGCCAGACACAAAAATAACCGGAATATTTATGCGCATAGCAGCCATTAGCATCCCCGGTGTAATTTTGTCACAGTTTGAAATACAAACCATAGCATCGGCGCAATGAGCATTAACCATGTATTCAACAGAATCTGCGATCAAATCACGAGATGGAAGACTGTAAAGCATGCCGTCATGACCCATGGCGATACCGTCGTCGACAGCAATAGTGTTAAATTCTTTCGCTACACCACCTGCGGCTTCAATTTCACGAGCAACCAGTTGGCCCATGTCTTTGAGATGAACATGACCTGGTACAAATTGAGTGAAAGAGTTGACCACGGCTATGATTGGCTTTTGAAAATCATCGTCTGTCATTCCGGTTGCACGCCATAGCGCGCGAGCTCCGGCCATATTACGGCCCGATGTAGTTGTTTTGGAGCGATATACTGGCATTGTTTTCCCCACAGATTATTGCTTTATTTTGTTTTATATAGCTGGCTACATTTTATGTAGTCCATGTTACCAAGATTATTGTCTATGCCCAATGGCAATTTTTAGACAATATTGAGACACTGTATAAATTAATACTGATACTTTTATTGAAACGGAAACGATATGGTCGAAAATGTATTATCAGCCCACTCTAATGTTGCATTGGCAAGACAGCCAATCGTAGACAGTCGCCTTGCTGTAATGGGGTATGAACTTCTTTATCGCAAAAATTCTGTTGCAGCGCAGGCTGATATTATAGATGACGTTGGAGCAACAGCTCAGGTCATAGCTGCTAGTCTTTTTGAGCTGGGTATGGAAAACCTTGTGGGGACAAGTAAGGCATTTATTAACTTTCCTCGCGCTTATTTGTTAAGTCCCAGTGGCATGCCGATCAATAAAGAAAATATCGTGGTTGAAGTACTGGAAGGTTCGGGCTTCGATGCGATTTTGTTGTCATCTTTACGTCGCTGGGTGAAAGCTGGCTGCTCTATAGCATTAGACGATTTTGTTTTTGATAGTAAGTTAACGCCTTTTATTGAGCTCGCAGACTACATCAAACTAGATGTCCAGACTTTAGGCCGAGATAATTTCCACAAACAAGTTGAAGCACTAAGGGGCTTTAACATTAAAATTATTGCTGAGAAAGTGGAGACGTGGGAAGACTATCAATTTTGCCGTTTGTTAGGTGTTGAATATTTTCAGGGGTACTTTTTTGAAAAGCCTGAATTGATATCTAGTAAAGCGTCTAAAGTGAACAGTATGACACTTTTGCAATTGATGTCATCGCTTTTAAATACATCGACTTTAAGTGTCGACGATCTGGAGCGAATAGTCAGCCAAGACGCAGGACTGGTTCATAAACTACTGCGTTACTTAAACTCTCCTATTACAGGCTTAGTTGCCTCGGTTGATTCTGTGCGTTTGGCTATTATGTTGATTGGTGTGGAAAAACTTAAATCATTAACCAATTTATTATTAATGTCTGAAATGGTTGGAGATAGACACGTTTTGCTTGAGCAAATAATGGTTCGCGCGAAACACGCTGAATTATTTGCTCATAGCCGGGGTTACAATAATCAGGATAAATATTTTTTAGCCGGAATGTTGTCAATGATTGATGTTTGCACAGGAATGAAGTTAGACGAAGTGCTCGGGGAGTTGCCTTTACCAAGTGAATTTATTAACGCGATAGTACATCGATCTGGAAGAGTGGGTAATACGCTTGATCTAGTGGAGCATTATGGCAGTGGACATACGATAAAAAGTCCTCAAGATTTGGACGACTTGAAAACTACGTACCTTGATGCAATCAAGTGGGCTGATGAGTTTCTTGTTGCTATATGACTCTGTATGTTTGAATGAATAATCAAGGTTTGTAGTCTTTTCCTTACATGCCTGTAGGCGTTTCCCGTATGTTGTGTGGCTATATGTCATGTATTTTTGTGATCTCTATCTATCTCATTGATTTTAAATAAAATAACTGAATTTTAGTTGTTTTTGATAAAGTTGATATATATTTTTTAGCTGTTAAATTGTGTCTTATCCAAACGGAATTCATGGATGAAAAGCGCATGACGTGCTTAATGAAATGCCATTGATGGTGTTAAGGATTGAACCGGATGTTCGAGAGCAATGGATTGTTCAAAGGAATAACGTGGTTTGATGGAATGCGCCATTTGATAAGGATAGTTTGGATGCTTCATGATGAAGCAAACAGTGATGTTTTACTCATCGGAAGAGTTGCTTGACAGGATGTTAGCAAAAAGCAGGGTTGCCAATAGGCGCCCTTTTTTTTGTCTTAAATTTGTCGGTTTTTATCTGTATAAAGTTAAGTATAAAAAAAAGCGACCTTGGAGTCGCTTTTTTACATTCTTGGCTTTTAAATTTGGTATAGCGTTAAACTAGCGCTCTAAATGCTCTAATTTATCTTCAACACCATCCCACTGCGCGGCATCAGGAAGTGCGTCTTTTTTCTCTGCAATATTTGGCCAGATCAAAGACAAGTCTCTGTTCAATTCTACGAACACTTCTTGGTCTTCAGGCAATTCGTCTTCAGAGAAGATAGCATTGGCTGGACATTCAGGTTCACATAATGCGCAGTCGATACACTCGTCAGGATTGATGGCTAAAAAGTTAGGGCCTTCGTAGAAGCAGTCCACAGGACAAACTTCAACACAGTCAGTGTATTTGCAGCGAATGCAGTTATCGGTAACGATGAAAGCCATTCGACTTCTCCTTACAAGCTATAAAAATGATTGCGCGCTATTTTAGATGTATAGGCTATTTCGCGGCAAGCAACAATCGTCATTAGGCTAAATTTATCTGCTATTAGCTTATATCGAGACCTTTCGACAGAAGTCTTAAAGGTCTCTATAACCCATTACAGCTGAGACTTTAGCTTATAAAGGGCGCTTATTGCTTCTAGCGGCGTCATATTATCTAAATCTAGTTCTTCAAGAGCATTTTTCAAGGCATTTTGTTCCGCCTGAGCAAACATATCCACTTGCTGAGGTTGATAGCCATTCTTGCTTTCTTTGACCAAGTGCTCCTTGGTTTTTGCTTTGATTGAACTTGAATTTGCCTTAGTCTCTATGGTCTTTGTATCAAGGTCAATGCCTGTGACGACTTCCAGTTCTTTGAGTTTTTGCTTAGCGTGCCCAATAACATCTCGAGGGACCCCTGCTAGTTGTGCAACTTGTAGCCCGTATGATTGGCTAGCTGGGCCTTCATGGACCTTGTGTAAGAAGACGATTTCATCTTCGTACTCTGTCGCTGTTAAGTGAACGTTAGCCGCGTTTTCTAATTGGTCAGCAAGCGTAGTGAGCTCAAAGTAATGCGTTGCGAACAAAACATAACATTTTAACTTATTAGCTAAATAGTCGACTGCTGCCCAAGCTAATGACAGGCCATCAAATGTACTGGTGCCGCGTCCAACTTCATCCATTAGTACCAGGCTATTTTTGCTGGCGTTATTTAGGATATTTGCGGTTTCCGTCATTTCCACCATAAAGGTTGAGCGACCGCCGGCAAGATCATCTGATGAACCCATTCGTGTAAAGATTCGATCCACTACAGAGATAGAAGCCGATTCTGCTGGTACAAAACAGCCGGTATGCGCCAATAAAGTGATTAAAGCTATTTGGCGCATGTAGGTAGATTTACCGCCCATATTCGGGCCGGTGATCATCAATAAGGAGCGTTTGTCATTTAGATCAAGATCGTTTGGTACGAAAGGTTCTGAAATAACCGATTCCACTACAGGGTGACGGCCGCCGACAATTTGAATACCACCACGATTATGTAATTCAGGGCAGGTAAAACTAAGCGCATTAGCGCGTTCCGCAAAGTTGTTCAGTACATCAAGTTGCGCTAAAGCTTGGCTGGTGGTTTGTAGTTCGCCTAGAATCTCATTAAGTTGTTCTAGAAGCGCTTCGTAAAGCTCTTTTTCTCTGGCAAGGGATTTGGATTTTGCACTCAGGGCTTTGTCTTCAAAGGCTTTTAGTTCTGGTGTGATAAAACGTTCGGCATTTTTTAGCGTCTGACGACGAATGTATTCCACCGGTGCCTGATCGGAATGTAGACGACTAATCTCAATGTAATAACCATGAACTCGATTAAAACCGACTTTTAATGAGCTGATGCCAGTACGGGCTTTTTCGCTGCGTTCCATTTCGGCAAGAAAGTCTGTGGCATTAGTGGATAAGGCCAATAGTTCGTCTAACTCTTCATCGTAGCCTTTGGCAAAAATACCACCATCACGAACAACTGACGGTGGATTTTCGACAAGGGCTTTTGCCAACGTCTCTGTGATATCTGGTTGCGCGATAATACGCTGATTGAGTTCTTGCAGTCGCTCAGATGTAGCACTTGCTAACAAATCGTTGATTTCTGGGGCGGCTTCAAGCGCAAATCGCAGGCGCAATAAGTCTCTTGGGCGAGCAGAGCGTAAGGCGACGCGTGACAATATGCGTTCTAAATCGCCCACTTTTTTAAGAGGCGCTTCAAAGACATCATAGGTTTGGTTTTTCTGTAATTCTGCGACGACTTGTTGGCGAGCCTGAATTTCGTTTAAATCACGAATTGGCGTGTGCAGCCAACGTTTTAGTAAGCGGCTGCCCATTGGTGTAGAGCATTTATCGAGAACTTCTACAACTGTGTTGCTGGTACCGCCAGTAAGATTGATATCGATTTCTAAGTTACGTCGAGTCGCGCCATCAATCAGAACCGAATCGTCTTTATGTTCAACCATGATGGATTGAATGTGCGGTAACGCAGAGCGTTGAGTATCTTTAGCGTATTGAAGTAAAGCACCTGCAGACGCAATAGCGGCTGTCATGGCCTCACAACCAAAACCAGAAAGGTCTTTGGTGTTGAATTGCTGAATTAATTGGCGATAACTGGATTCATAATCGAAATGCCAAGGGCCAAGTTCAGAGATGCCTTTTTCCAGCTTCAGTGTCTTTCGTGCAGGGAAATCTTCAGAGATCAAAATTTCTCTCGGCGATAAACGCTGTAATTCACTAGAAAGCGCTTCGTGACCATCTACTTCAAATAAGCAAAAACGGCCACTGGCCATATCTAAATAAGAGAAACCAAAAATATCGAGGCCTTTGCGGGATTGATGAGCAAGGGAAAGTAGAAGGTTTTCGCGTTTCTCTTCCAGGAATGCTTCATCACTAATGGTGCCTGGCGTTACAATGCGAGCGATTTGGCGTTCAACAGGACCTTTGCTGGTGGCTGGATCGCCAGTTTGCTCAGCCACAACAACGGACTCGCCCATACGAACTAAGCGCGCAATGTAGTTTTCCGCAGCGTGATAGGGAATACCAGCCATCGGAATTGGCATGCCACCAGAATGACCGCGAGCGGTAAGTGTAATATCAAGCAGCTGAGACGCGCGTTTAGCGTCATCGTAGAAAAGCTCGTAAAAATCTCCCATGCGATAAAATAGCAGCTGGTTTGGGTGCTGTGATTTAAGGCCGAAGTATTGGCGCATCATCGGTGTATGATTATCTGCTGGTGTTTTACTCATTCGGGAAGCTCGATTGTGATCCAAAAAATAGAGGGGTATTCTACGGGATATTTTCCTAGGATTTAAGGGATAACGATAATGAATCAAATGCAAAAAATGACACGAGCGGCACAACAAGCCAGCGAACCCTTACAAGCAAGAGCGTTGTTGTTGGTTACGGCTGAGTCTTGCACTGGCGGGTTGATTAGTGCGGTATGCACGGAAATAGCTGGTAGCTCATCATGGTTTTTTGGTGGTGTGATTAGCTATGCCAATGAAGCTAAGATGCGTGGTTTGTCGGTAAAAGAAGAAACGCTATCATCCTTTGGTGCCGTGTCTGAGCAAACAGTGAAAGAGATGTGTGCTGGTGCCTTACAATTAGGCGGTGACATTTCTGTGGCTGTGAGTGGCGTGGCTGGTCCTGGGGGCGGCTCGCCAGAAAAGCCTGTAGGTTGTGTTTATATCGGGTGGAAAATGCTTGGACAAGAAGCCAAAGTTGAGCGTTTTCAGTTTTCTGGGGATCGTCAAGCGGTAAGAGAAGCGACTGTTTTAGCTGCTCTTCATGGTGTGAAAGAGATGCTTGAAAGCAGTGAAAAATAATACTGTTTTTATATACAGTATTTCTTGAGATTCCCCAAAAAAAACGATAGAGTTACCCACAACGACAATTAATCACAACGAAAAGTAGCCACAAGGATTTCATAATGTCATCTATTGCAGACAACAAGAAAAAGGCGCTGGATGCAGCGCTGTCTCAAATCGAGCGTCAATTTGGTAAAGGCGCCATCATGAAGATGGGCGAAGGTGCCAAGCTTGATATTGATACGGTTTCTACTGGATCGTTAGGTCTGGATATTGCACTAGGTGCTGGTGGTCTTCCTTATGGTCGTATCTGTGAAATCTACGGACCAGAGTCTTCAGGTAAAACAACATTAACACTGAGTGTTATTGCAGAAGCTCAGAAGCAAGGTAAAACTTGTGCCTTTATTGATGCGGAACACGCTCTCGATCCTTCTTATGCAGAAAAGCTTGGTGTCAATATCGCTGACCTTTTGATCTCTCAGCCAGACACTGGTGAGCAAGCGCTTGAAATCGTTGACATGTTGGTACGTTCAAATAGCGTTGACGTTATTATCATCGACTCTGTGGCAGCCTTGGTTCCTAAGTCTGAAATTGAAGGCGAAATGGGTAGCTCTTCTGTTGGTGTTCAAGCGCGTTTGCTTTCGCAAGCAATGCGTAAATTGACTGGTTCTATTAAAAACGCCAATTGCCTTGTTATCTTTATCAACCAAATTCGTATGAAAATTGGTGTTATGTTCGGCTCTCCAGAAACGACTACTGGTGGTAACGCACTTAAGTTCTACTCTTCTGTCCGTTTGGATATTCGTCGCATCGGCTCAGTGAAGCAGGGCGATGAAGTGATTGGTAATGAAACTCGCGTTAAAGTAGTGAAAAACAAGATTGCACCACCATTTAAACAAGCTGAATTCCAAATCATGTACGGTGCTGGTATTTACCGTATGGGCGAAGTGATCGATTTAGGTGTAAAGCAAGGTTTTGTTGATAAGGCAGGTGCTTGGTACGCTTATAATGGTAATAAAATTGGTCAGGGCAAAGCCAATGCAGCTCAATTCTTAGCAGATAATCCTGAAATGGCGAAAGAAATTGAAGCCAAGATCCGTGAAGATTTATTACCTAAAAAGGGTAAGGCGGACGAAAAAACGAATGCTAAAGAAACAGACGTTGAAGCAGATGAAGAAGCAGAACAACTAGACTTCTAACTTCTTCTAGCAAAAATAACATCTCTAAAAAGCAGGTCTTGTACCTGCTTTTTTTGTTTTTGTGGTGAGTGCGTTAAAAAATGTATGTTTAATGGTTTCTTAAGACATATCCCTCTATGATTATTTCTTTAAAGACTTTGTATTAAATAGGACTGTCATAATATGTTGATTTGGCAATGGGGACTTATTGTATCGAGTGCACTTTTGCTTGTGGTGTTCATATTTGTTTTGTTGAGATATTTTTCTCTAAAGAAAAATGTATCTAAGCCAGATGTTGCTGATGAAGTGGAATCTGTTGAATTGCATGCTGATAAGCAAGATGTGTCAGTAGAAGAAAAAAGACAGTGGTTAGCTTTGCTTGAACAGCAGCGAAACATATGTGCTCAACTTCTTACTGAGTTACCAAAGTCTGACTTTCAGGGACGGGCTGCTTTGTCATGTTGGGCAATTTTTTTAGATGTTGAAATACATATCATTGAGCATTCCGTGCCGAATCCGAAAGTGCTGGCGCTTCTAGATGGATTCAAAAGCCTCTTGGATAAAGTAGATCGTGCGCAAGAGATCGATGCACTTTTGAAATCGTTAAAAGTTAATCAGTCTTTGTTGCGAGAGTTAAATAAAGTCATTCAGAAAGCGGGTGAAAAAGTGTTCGCCCAAGTAAACATAACATCTGAATTAAATTTACAGTTTGAAAAGCTTCAAAAGAAATTAGAGAAAGAAACTGAACTTGATGAGTCACTTGCTTTGCTTCGATCTGAAATGGCAAGTATGTACGAGTTTTCTGAACGCTTAAAGTTGCATTTAGCCGAAGTCAAGGAAGAGGGCGATAACGCACTTTATGTAGATGCCTTGGAGGCATTCTTAAGTGAGGCAGATCAGTCTGATTTTTTGCATTCGGTTCGTTCAGAGTTAGATGATAAAGTTTCTGATCTCAAACAGTTAGCGGCTTACCAAAAAACAATCATTGCCGATTTAAAAGAACAAGTTCGTAAAGTGAAAGTAGACCATGAAGGCGATGGTAAGCACATCGGCGTCTACGATATTTCTATTGCCAGACTGGAAAAAACATTATTAGAAAGTAGTCGAGTGGTTAAGCGATTAGAGGGCAAACTTGAAAGTTTGCAGGCTATTAGATACAACCTGAATATTGACGTGATTAAGCGTGATGAGGCTTTAAAACGAAAAAAAGCACTACTTAAAAAACAAGATGAAGGTCTTACGCAGGGTATTGATATATATGGTGTGATAGATGAAGAGCGTAGCACCATGAAAAATATGGAAGACTTGCTTTATCAGGATTCATTTACCGAAGAGTCTGATGCTTTTGCCAATGAGCAAGCTTCAAAGTTGAGCTCTTTGCGTTTAATGGTAAATGAGTCTGAGCTGTATGTAGAAATGCTCGAGCGAGATTTAGACAAAGCGAGAGATTTACGTGAAAATCTTGAATATAAACTGCTTCATCCAGATGCTATTGATGAAACGGTAATGGGTGAAGGTGAAGATGATATTTTAGCCAGCCAAGATCAAGAAGAAGTTGAAAACCTTCGAGAAATTAATGAGGAATTAGAAGAAGAACGAAAGCGTTTAGAAGCAGAACTATTTGATGGACAAGACCAATCTGAAGAGTTCGAGAAATTGCAGAAAAAAATTAAGGAGTTAGACTCAAAGATAGAGTCAGTCCAAAAAAAATATGTTGAAATGGAGGAGCGCTATTTAGCCGCGCTCATGGCAAAAGAGGACAACTTATAAGTTATCCTCTGGGCTCTCTAGCTCTAGTCAAGAAAGCAAGAGGACAGTGTGAAGCGTTTTACCGAATTACTAGATTCTAAAGCGGTCCACTAACTTGCTTAGCTGCTGCACATCGTTGATTAAACGATTTTTGATATCGACGGCTTTTTGTGTGTATTCCACGTTTGAAAACGCTGTGTTAGTGACATCATTAACTTGTTCTGCTATCTCGCCTGCTTGTTGGTTCTGCTCCTGAATGGATGCGGATATTTGTTGGTTGGTGTGGCTCAAGGTATTGATCGAAGCAATAATGGCTGTGAACATTTCGATGGTTTCTTTTGCTTGTGTTGATACACCTTCGGTTAATTTCTGAGAAGTGCGCATTACTTGCGCCGCATCTGCCGAGCCTTTCTGTATGCGTTCCACAACGGTTTCGATCTCTAGTGTTGATTCGTGTGTTCTGTTTGCCAAGCTACGCACTTCATCTGCTACAACAGCAAAACCTCGGCCTGTTTCCCCTGCACGCGCGGCTTCAATGGCAGCGTTAAGTGCCAATAGGTTAGTTTGTTCTGCAATACCACGAATAACATCCAGTACATTACCAATATTCTGACCGTCGGTTTCTAGGGTGGAAACCACGGATGAAGCTTTGTCCATTTCGTCGACGACATTGTGTAATGATTTTAGTGTCTGCGATAAGTTGTTTTGCCCTTGAGTCGAGTTGGTGTTAGCTTTGATTGCCATATCACCACATTTGCTGGCATCAGAAGATACTTCGCTTAAAGAGCTTGTCATAGCGTTGACTGCATTGGATATCTCGTTAGTACCTTGCTGTTGATGCTTGGATAAACGGTCAACTTGTTGTAATGCATCATCGATTTGAGCGGCAAAGCCCTGAGTTGTGGAAACTGTACTGGCTACTTGTTTGATAACAGAATGGACAAGTTCAATAAAACCATTGAGGTTTTTCGCTACTTCGGCCATTTCGTCTTTGCCTGAACTATCAAGGCGAGTGGTTAGGTTGCCGTCTGCACTATTAAGGCCTTCCAGTACTGATATCATTTGACGTAAAGGTCGGATGATGAGCCTGTTCGCAGCAAAGATAATAAAGGTAGATAGAATAAGTACAACAGCTAAGCTAATGTAATTATTTAGCTCAACTTGATTGATAACATTCGCTATCCCCGCTGCGCCTTCTTCGACTTTACTATCACCTTCTTCTTCTAATTCACCCACAAATTCCAATAATGTTATGACGTGCTGGTCAAACTCTGCAACAGCATTTTTTGAGTTTTCTTTGTCATCAGAGAGAATCTTTCCCTTCAAAGTCTCTAGCTTTGCTAAATAATTGTCTAAGGTAGTTATTGATTGTGTTTCTATCAGCCCAGACGCTTTCATTCTGCCTAGTGCTTCTTGAGTAAACTTATTTGTCTCTGCAATTTTATTTTTAGCGTCTGCTAATGACAGTTCATTATTAATGAAAGCATCAAGGGTGATGATTTGTGATTGTATACCAATAGTTCCTTCCATCGAGCCATCTGCTGCATCCCATGCATTGCCTGTAATAAAGTTGATTTCGGACTTTAGCTTACTGACGGATAACATGCCTAAAACAGAATTACCTAGAACTATGATCACGAATAACATTATGCCTAGATAAATTTTGATTTTTATCGTCATTAACTTTCTCCAAAATAAGGGTTAGATGATTTTCATTCTAGTTGAAAAAAATATTTATTCAGTATTTTTTGTACGGCCTCATTTAATAAAAGCTAAAAATGAGGTTAAGTGGTTTGATTAGTTCTTATCGTTCATTTTTTAAAATATTAGATTTAATATAAAAAACTTGTCTCAGAGAGTCTTTTATATTGATGACTGTGTTTAGCTGGAAAAGCTAACACGTTAGCGGGGCATTCACTTTTTAGTTTATGAATTGTGTTTACTCTTGGTGCGGAGGTTGTGTCTAAAACGTGCGCTTTAATAAAAGTAGTTCCTAGTTTATCGCGTATTTTAAATAAACATCTATGTTATTTAATTGCTATAAAATTATCTTATGCATTGATTTTAAAGGAAAAACTACTTTGAGTTCTTTTTATTTTTCTGTTTGGCATTATCTTTGCTGAATGAAAAATATGTTCATGTAGGTTTTGCCTATAGGAATTTTATAAGTTGGCCAATGTCGGTTAACTTAGTCAATGGCATCGTCGCCCGCTACTAAACCTTTTTGGTAGCACTCGATCAGGCTCCTTTTGAAAGGACGTTACTGATAAGGGAGGCGTGTATCTACTTCTCTCTTTTCTTCTTCCTTCTTAAAAAGTCGTTTGATTTTTCAATACTGGTCGTGTCATTGGCAAAAACTGTTTGCTTAATTCTGAGACATGGAGTTTTACAGCGTTCATTTAGTGGACTTTAGCTAGACCAAATTTTTAGGAGAGAAGAATGAAAAAAATTGATGTAACAGAAGCTATTTTTACCATCAAGAAAGAGAAAAATCTGAGCTGGGAAGCCATTGCTGATGCAGTAGGCATGACCGACGTTTGGATAACATCCGCGTGCTTAGGAATGAATAGCTGTACTGCAGAAGTTGCTGAAAAACTGGTGGCTTTTTTAGGCCTGCCAGCAGAAGCAAAATCCGCCCTCATGGAATATCCAACAAAAACGTGGGATCAAGCGATTCCACAAGATCCGCTTATCTATCGATTGTACGAAGTAGTCGGCGTTTATGGCCCAACATTGAAAGAAGTGATTCAGGAAAAATTTGGCGATGGCATCATGAGCGCGATTGATTTTTCAATGAAGGTCGAAAAGGAAGAAAACCCCAAAGGTGATCGCGTGATTTTGACATTGAACGGGAAGTTCTTGCCATATAAATCATGGTGATAGCACTTGCTTGATTTAGAGAGTGTTGATTCAGAGCGTTTTGGTTTTTTTGCAATTTAAAGATAAGAGGGCGTGAAAATGGCTTACATAGAACCAAGTGAATTTGTCACCAAAATGGTCGACGCAGGCGAACAAAAAGTCTATATGTCGACAAAAGATACCATCATTCGTGCGTTCATGGCGGGTGCAATTCTGGGGTTGGCGGCAATCTTTGCCATCACCGTAGCGACCAAAACGGGCAGTCCATTATTGGGTGCTGTGTTATTCCCCGTTGGTTTTATCATGCTGTATTTAATGAAATTTGATTTACTGACTGGCGTATTTACCTTAGTGCCTTTGGCTTTGCTGGATAAGCGTCCGGGTGTAACGCCTGCGCAAGTGCTGCGCAACTGGGGGTTAGTGTTTATTGGTAACTTTGGTGGAGCATTAACCACTGCGTTCATGATGTCGTTTATTCTCACCTACGGGTATTCAACAGACGGCGGCGAATTAGCGGCAAAAGTGAGTGCTATCGGTGAATCGCGTACCTTGGGTTATCAATCTCATGGTGCCGGTGGCTGGTTTACCATCTTTATTCGCGGCATGTTATGTAACTGGATGGTGTCTATGGGTGTTGTAGGCGCGATGATTTCTACTTCCGCAGGTGCCAAAATGGCTGCTATGTGGATGCCGGTTATGTTGTTCTTCTTCATGGGTTTTGAGCACTCTATTGTTAACATGTTCTTGTTCCCATTCTCTATGATCATGGGTGGTGATTTCACTTTCATGGATTATCTGATTTGGAACGAAATCCCAACGGTATTGGGAAACCTTGCGGGTGGTTTGTTATTGGTCGGTTTACCGCTTTACCTTACCCATGTGAAAACATCAGCATCACGTAAACTAGCATAACGTTCGTTTTGCAAGATACGCGTTGTATTAAACAAAGTTCTAGACTCTGTAAGCATTCGTGCTTGCAGAGTTTTTTGTGTTATTAAGGTCGTGAGATGAAAAAACTAAGCATCAGCATTGGTAGCTCGACCAATAAGGGCAAAAAAGATATCAATCAGGATTTCTTGGGTTGTCAGACACCAGCGGAACCGCTATTAACAACAAGAGGTGTTGCTCTTGCTGTTGCCGATGGCATCAGTTCGAGCGAGGTGAGCCAAGCCGCCAGTGAATTCGCTATTTCGCGATTTTTAGAAGATTTTTACCACACCTCAGATGTTTGGTCGGTGAAGACATCGGGTGAAAAGGTCATTAAATCCATCAATGCTGCTCTGTATTCTCAAACACAAAACGGCCCAAGCCGATTCGACAAAGACAAAGGCTATGTGTGTACCTTTGCCGTTATTGTACTTTGCGCCAATGCGGCTCATATCTTTCATTTAGGCGACAGTCGAGTCTATCGATTAGTTGACGGAAAGCTCGAGCAACTAACACAAGATCATCGTCGCAGAGTATCCGTCAGCGAGAGCTATTTGACTCGTGCCTTAGGTATAGAGCCGATTATAGAACTGGATTATCAAACTCTGCCGATGACCAAAGGTGACATCTTTGTGATGGCAACTGATGGCGTGTATGAATTCCTTGAAGCAGAGCAAGTAGTTACTTGTATTGTCGAATCAGAGAATTTGGATAAGGCCGCAGAACACCTTATTGCACTGGCTTTGGAAAACGGCAGTGGCGATAACCTCAGTATTCAAATCGCCCGAGTAGATGAAGTGCCAAGTTATCAGTTGGAGGATGTTCAGCAGGGCGTCAGCCTATTGCCTTTGCCGCCGCCATTACGAGAAAGAATGACGTTTGATGGCTACGAGATACTTCGGTCTGTTTATGTGAGCAGTCGCAGTCATGTGTTTTTAGCATGCGATATAGATAGCAATGAGCTGGTGGTGATTAAAACGCCGTCGGCTGAATTGAGCGACGATGCGGCGTATCTGGAAAGCTTCATGTTGGAAGACTGGATAGCGAAACGGCTGAATAATCCTCATGTGGTCAAAGCCATAGAATCGCCACGACAACGGCAATTTCTGTATCTGGCGACGGAATATATAGAAGGCCAATCCCTTGCCCAATGGATGATAGACAACCCCAAATCAACACTAGAACAAACCCGAGACATCATTTCGCAAATCGCCAATGGACTACAGGCTTTCCATCGTAAAAGCATGATTCATCAAGATATTCGTCCTGCGAACATCATGATCGATAAACACAATACGGTGAAAATCATCGACTTTGGTTCCACCTACATCGCTGGTGTGAGCAACACCAAAGACGAAGAAGTGCTGCGGGGCACCATGCGCTATTCCGCACCAGAATACTTTCTTGGTCACGCGGGTTCCGAACGCTCCGATATATACGCGCTTGGCGTTATTACTTACCAAATGTTATCCGGCAATCAAT
Source organism: Marinomonas sp. ef1 (assembly GCF_002806845.1). Classification (NCBI taxonomy): domain Bacteria; kingdom Pseudomonadati; phylum Pseudomonadota; class Gammaproteobacteria; order Oceanospirillales; family Oceanospirillaceae; genus Marinomonas; species Marinomonas sp. ef1. Next base: position 278,212 of record NZ_NHTT01000007.1, read on the forward strand.
TCCCTTACAGTCCAAAAATAGCGCAAGCCAGAAGCATTGCAGCCCAACAACGCTTAACTTATCGCAGTGTTATTACCGAAGCCTCTGAACTGCCAGTTTGGATCGACGACGCATTGCATAAAGCATTAAACATCAACCCGCTAAAACGTTACGAAGAAGTCTCTGAATTCGTCTACGATCTACATCATCCGAATCAAACCTTTCTAGATCGAACTCGACCGCCATTAATGCAACGTAACCCCGTTATGTTCTGGCAAGGCGTTTCTTTTGTCTTGTTTCTCGTGATCTTATTCTTGCTGGTCAAATGACGTTGTTATTTTTTTGCTCATATAGGTCGTCTAATTTTTAAATACTAAATTTCGTTTTCGATGCGATTTCATTGGCGTTATAGTGTTTGTCATTCCCATTGTTAAATGAGTTTTAAACCTATGAAGCAAGACATAGTGCATATCGGTTTGGTCGTTAGAGACTACGATGAAGCCATTGATTTTTATGTTAATAAACTCAAATTTGAATTGATCGAAGATACCTATCAGCCAGAGCAAGACAAGCGCTGGGTCGTCGTGTCTCCGCCAGGTTCAAAGGGCGTGACCTTATTACTAGCGAAAGCGTCTAAACCGGAGCAGATGGACTTCATTGGCAACCAAGCGGGCGGTCGTGTTTTTCTATTTTTAAATACTGACGACTTCTGGCGAGACTATGAGCGTATGCTCACAGAAGGTATTCACTTTGTTCGACCACCTGCTGAGCAGGAATACGGCACAGTCGCCGTATTTGAAGACCTATACGGTAATTTATGGGACTTGTTGCAACTTAAAGACAATCATCCAATTTCTAGTCGATTGAAAGCTTTGGTTTGATAATCTTTTTGCGTTCACTTACTAAGACAGAATGTATTATTAGTTACGAGCGCAGGTTTTTTAGACTGGTGTTTGGTAAAAGTAAAATTATAAAAATATCATTAACCCAAGGAGAAAAGGATGTTTATCGCTGTTTATGAATTTGAAATCAAAGAAGGCACGGAAGCGTCTTTTCGTAATGCATGGCTTGAAGTTACAAAAGCGATTTATAAAAATTGTGGTAGCTTTGGCTCAAGACTTCATACGTCAGATAAACCTAATATTTTGGTAGGTTATGCCCAATGGCCAAGTCGAGAGCAATGGGAAAAGATCACCGATCTTACCGATGAGCTTTACCAAAGTGCACGTAATGAAATGCGCCGTTGCTTAGTTCAATCAAAAACGGTTTACGAACTGGAAGTCTGTGATGATTACCTGCAAACCTCTGTAGCACCGGAGTGATAAAAAAGGCTTTTTCTGACGCGTTGTTATATCCCCATGTTCAACTTAATCTGTTTCAATTATTCCATTTTTAGATAAAGGAAAAATCATATGCAGCATGCTCCTCTTTCCGTGCAAGTGACACGCGGCGGTATTGTTGAAAGCGAGCATAGTATTAAGGCGGTTATTGTCTCAAGTACTGGCGAAGTGGTTGAATCTTGGGGCGATGTAGATATGTTGGTTTATCCTCGCAGCGCGATAAAAGCCATGCAAGTATTGGCTTTTATCGAGATGGGCGGTGCTGAACTCTTTGCTTTTAGTGAGGAGGAAATTGCTATCTGCTGTGCGTCTCATAGTGGCGAGCCAGAGCATGTGGCGACAGTACAAAGCATGTTAGATAAGCTTGCCTCGTCTGAGTCCGACTTTGAATGTGGCTGTCATTGGCCATCCCGCGCTGAGGCAAGTTATGCGCTAGCAGGCGAAGGAAAAAAGCCGAATCAATTGCATAATAATTGCTCTGGTAAACATGCTGGTATGTTGGGACTAGCCAAATTGCTCGGTGTTCCATCACAGGGTTACATAGGTATTGATCACCCAGTACAACAGAAAATTGCCGATACCATGGCAGAGATGTGCGAGTACGATTACAGCACAGCACCTTGGTCGCCAGATGGTTGCTCTGCGCCAACATGGGCGATGCCACTGACCAATCTTGCATTGGCTTTTGCTAAGTTTGCGAGTCCTGAGAGCTTATCAGTAGAGCGTCAGAAAGCCTGTAAAACCTTATATGATGCTGTGGTGAAACATCCTTTTATGGTGGCGGGAACCGATCGTTATTGTACCGATATGATGACGATATTGCAGAAGCGCGTATTCCTTAAAGTAGGGGCTGAAGGTGTTTATATCGCCGCTATTCCTGAGCTAAAACTCGCTATTGCGTTAAAGTGCGAAGATGGCGCGGTTCGAGCGGCTGAGTCTGTCATGACTACCTTATTGGATCATGTTGGCATTACATCATTCGTTGCGGATGGCATCATGCAGAAATATCGTTCCGTTACTTTGAAGAATTGGGAAAAGCGTACAACAGGCGCGATTGTTTGCCGAATTTAATAATTGAATAAGGCTTGGCATCATTATGATTGAACTCAAATCTAATAAAGACCTCTCTCGCTTGCGTCGTTTGGCTTTGGCATCTCAAGGTTTGCTGCAGGCTAGTTCGTTTGGTAGTGGCTTGGCTGGCGCGCGTAAAGTAGTGAGTCATTTAGGTTACGTTCAGATCGATACTATTTCTGTGGTGGAGCGGGCTCATCACCATGTACTGTATTCAAGAGTGCCCAAGTTCGTGCCAGCAATGACCAATCAACTGTTGCTGGATAGGGATGTGTTTGAGTATTGGTCACACGCGGCGGCGTTTTTACCTATAGGCGATTTTCGTTTTTCCTTGCCTTATAAGAATGCGATTAAAAGCGGTCAAACCCATTGGTACAAAGATCCAGATGAAAAGTTGATGGCAGAGTTGTTAGCTCGTGTTACTTCTGACGGACCATTACGTTCTCGAGATATCGAAACCAAATCCAGTAATAGTGGAGCAGGTTGGTGGGATTGGAAGCCTGCGAAGAAAGCTCTTGAGCAACTCTATATGCAAGGGGATCTCATGGTTTGTAATCGTGAAGGCTTTCAGAAAACCTACGATTTAACCGAGCGAGTTTTGCCCTCTCACGTGGATTCTACAACACCTAGTTTAGACGAGTTTGCGAGCCATTTGGTCGATCAGCAATTACGTTGTCATGGTCTTGCTTCGCTAAAAGGCCTGACCTATTTACGTCGCAATACAGGGCTTCGCAACGCGGTGAAAAACATAGTCGATGGGCGCTTGGCACAAGGCTTGTTAGAACAGGTGAAAATCCCTAATGGCGATGTGTTTGTAATGGAACCAGATGCATTAGAGCTCCGTTTGCCTCGTTTGAATAACCGCCTTTTGATACTCTCGCCATTTGATAACAGTGTCATTCAGAGAGACCGACTTAAAAGTCTGTTTCAGTATGATTATCAGATCGAATGTTATGTGCCAGAGCCCAAACGCAAATATGGTTACTTCTGTCTGCCGCTACTGTTTCGAGGAGAATTCATCGGTCGCATGGATTGCAAAGCCCATCGAAAAGAACGCCGCCTAGAAATCAAATCTCTATACCTGGAGATACAGATAGAAACACCAAACTTTGATGATGACATGGTGATTGGCGCCTTTGTCGAAGCCATCAAAACGTTTAGTCAATTCCAACAATGTGATTCTGTTACGCTGACGTCAGTTGAGCCTAAGCATTTTGCTCAGCCTCTACGTAACCTATTCGTTCAAATGGATCTCAGTTGAGGACTTTACCGTTCGAAGTGATACCGAGGTCTGGAATTTTCGGATGTTGGCTTCAGTGTGAAGTACTCGATCGACAAAGCTTTCATAGGCTTGAATATCTGACACAGTGATGACCATCATAAAATCGTAGCTACCTGTGATCTGGTAGCAGTGTCTCACCTCAGGGGCTTTGCTAACGACGCGTTTAAAAGCGTCATACACATCTTTTCGGTCCCGCTCCATTTCAACCGACACCAGCAAAGTAAGCTTATTACCGCTCAACTCTGGGTTCACAATAGAAACATCACCCACAATGATGTTGTCATCTCTTAGTCGTTTTACTCTTTTGTGGCAGGCTGGTGGAGATAGTCCTATTTCTTCGGCAAGTTCCACGTTTGCGATACGATTATTGCGTTGCAAGATGGCTAGGATCTTTCGGTCTATTTTGTCTAATTCCATACATTTCTCAATATCGATATTTTTCAATTTGAAATTTCTTAATATTTTATATTTTAGAAATATTAGTGATTTTTATTAGATAAATTAAGCGACATATTTCTCTAGATGTACATAGAATCTGTTCCATTATTTATTGGAGCAATACGATGTATAAGAAAATGATTTTTTTGACCGAGCTTTTATTGAATGGGCTGTGGAAAGAAATTCTTAATGTCACATGGACGCTTTATAAGATCATGATTCCCATGATTATTATCATCAAGGTTGTTGAAGAGTTTGGCGGCATTGAGCTACTGAGCCAATGGTTGAGCCCTGTCATGTCGATGGTAGGCTTGCCTAGTGAAATGGGCTTGGTGTGGGCAACCACGCTCGTCACCAATATGTACGCTGGACTGGTGATATTTATGAGTATCGATGCGGATTTAACCGTCGCTCAAGTCTCGATTCTTGGCACTTTGATGTTGCTTGCTCACTCACTTCCTGTCGAAGTGGCCGTTGCTAAAAAAGCCGGAGTAGGTATTGTTGCGACATTGGTGATTCGTCTTGGTGGTGGTTTATTAATGGGGTGGATTTTGCATCAAATATACCAAGGCGGCGACCTACTAAATACGTCTGCAGAGGTAGTTTGGCGACATGCGCCAGTGAGTGATCCAAGTTATGTGGCTTGGGCAATCGATCAGCTTAAAAGTCTCGCGATGATCTTTGTGGTAATTGCTGCGCTAATGACGTTTTTACGATTGTTAAAATTACTTGGTATCGAAAAGTTGATGGGGATATTACTTAGGCCTGTTTTGTCTGTGCTTGGTATCAGCCGAGAAGCCACAAACTTGACGATTGTTGGTATCACGCTAGGCGTTTCCTTTGGTGGCGGTTTGCTTATTAATGAAGCAAAGCGAGGACATATTTCTCCGCGGGATATTTTTGTCGCCATGATGCTACTCAACCTGCTTCATAGCTTGATTGAAGACACGCTGCTGATTCTGTTAATTGGCGCGGACTTTATGACTATTTTTTGGGGACGGATTGTGTTTGCAGTGACAGTGATTGGGTTTTTAGTCTTTGTTCTCAAGCGAATGGATGAAAGCACTTGTCGTAAATATTTTTATAAGAAGATAAGTGATTAGGGGCTAATTCACGGGCTGATTTTTGGCCAACGTTGATTGCAACCATTTTTTAAAACGAATTGCAGCTTGGTTAGTTTGTACCCGCTTGGGTATAACCAAGTAGTAATGTAAACCAGTGATAGGTGTTGCCATTTTGTCCGTGCCTTGGGTTAACCAGCCATTTTTAATCGAGTTTTCGACAGCAAGCTGGCTGATGATGGCAATGCCTTGTCCAGAAAGTGCCGCCTGAGCGGTTAGGTTTTCGTCATGGAAATAGCGAATATTAGGTTGAGTGTCGGCAACGATGCTTTTTATCGTTTCTTCTATCCTTAAGTTCGGTAACTTTGAGTTCTTCCATTGAGTGCAGAAGAATACGGCCTCAGACGTGCTTTTACTGTGTTTTTTCCAATAGTCTGGTGTCGCAAAGAAGCCAATTGACTCTTGAATTAAAGGTTGATGAATAAGTGCCTTGGTTTCAAGTTGTTTAGGCGGCTCCCCGTAACGAATCGCCATATCGACACGTCTATCATGTTCCATATCTATAAGAGATTCTTCTGCTCTTATTTTAATATCGATGTCAGGATGCTGTTGCTGAAAGCCCGCAAGGTTTGGGACTAACCACATTGCTGCAAACGAGCTGGTCGTGCTGATGGTTAATGTTCGAGGAGAGCCTTTTAATTGATTCACTGTCGAGAGTAAGTCCTGCAGAGATTGGTTGGCAGACGCTGCCAGTAATTCGCCTTCTTTCGTTAACGTCACCGCTCGTGTTTTTCGTTCAAATAATCTTATTTTTAAGCTGTCTTCAAGTGTTCTGATTTGATGAGAAATAGCCGTCGGCGTCACATTCAGTTCATTAGCGGCGTCTTTAAAGCTGTTTAATCGAGCAGCGGATTCAAAGGCTTTGATAGCATTTAAAGAGGGAAGTTGCTGAAACATAAAGGTACTCTATGGATGAGAATAACTACTTTATAGAAAAAATAAGACCATTTGTCACTAAAACGATTGCCGAACACACTATGCCTACTAACTATCAATGGAAGAGGCATAAAATATGAAAACCATTCTACATATCGACTCAAGCGTTCGTCATACTGATAACTCAACACAAAGCTATAATTCGATTTCAAAGTCATTTGGGCGTTGTTTTATAGACACATGGCTGAATAAAAATCATCAAGACGAGGTGGTTTATCGTGATCTCGGTCTTAATCCACCAACCTTCATTTGTCAGGGTTGGATTGCGGCGGCGTTCGCCCCAGAGCAAAAGAGAAGCACGGCGCAGAAATTAGCCTTGGCTGAGTCAGATACTTATTTTGATGAAGTGTCTAATGCCGATGTCATCGTGATTACCGCACCTATGTATAACTACGGCATGCCAGCGATATTAAAGGCGTGGTTTGATCAAATATTGAGAGTGAATAAAACCTTTACCTTTGACCTAGCGCGAGGGGATTTTCCGATTGAACCAATCTTGTCCGGAAAGACCTTAGTTTTATTAACTTCATCTGGAGAGTTTGGTTTTGGTGCTGGTGGTGTACGCGAACAGATGAATCATCTTGGTCCGCACATCAAAGAGTTGGCTAAGTACTTGGGCGTTGCTAAGTTTTTCGAAATCGGTTCGGAATATCAAGAGTTTGCTGATGATCGTCATGCCTTATCGGCCGAAAAAGCAAAGCAAGACATTGTCGCTTTAGTAAACCAATTGGGCTGATTTACTACTATAAAAAAACAGCATGGGAGCAGTTAAGCTCCTGTGCTGTTTTGTATTAAATATAAATACTCTCCATCAATTTTTCATATAATAGTAGTATCTATAAACTAAGAATGCTATTGGTTGAAATGGCTTTTGATTTTTATGATTTTATGAAAGACAAGAATGCATCAACGTGTATGTTGTGCTCTCTGGTATTGGTGACCGCAACGATTGATGTGCTTGTTTCTAAACCTTCTATTGGAATAAATACCACATCTTTAAAGTGATTTTTTGATATGGATTGCGCGACAAGAGTTACACCTAATCCTGCTGATACGAGTGATAAAGCGGTATGTATTTCAATGGCTTCATAAGACACTTCTGGCTTAGAGCCTTTTTTAGCTAAAGCGTCTAAGATTTTTTTACCGTAGCTGGTTACTGGATCTTTCGGGTAGATAATAAAAGGCTCCTTGTCGATATCTTCCGGCACTAATGATGTTTTTTCAGCTAGCGGGTGGTGAGCCGGTATCGCGACAACAAAAGGGTCTTCCATAATTAAGGTGTGTGTTTGGTGATCAGGTGGTGAAAATTCGCCAATAAATCGCGAAATACCAATGTGGATGCGCCTATCAACCAGAAGGTCTGGTTGATATTCAGATAACACTTCTAATAAATCTAAATGAACTCCTGGATAAGCTTCGCGAAAAGCTCTGATTGCCTGAGGCATGATGGTAAATAGCGTTGATCTCACCACGCCAATACTTAAGCAGCCGCTCTTGCCTGTCGCGATATCGTGTGTTTCTTCATCCAGTTTTGTCATCTGAGCTAACAGGTCTTTTGCCCTTGGATAAAAGTATTTTCCTAATGCGGTCAATTCCATAGGGCGAGTTGAGCGATCAAAAAGCTCTCCCCCTAAATGGTTTTCTAGCTGACTGATTTGCATGCTAATTGCTGTTGGAGCGATAAAAAGATGCTTCGCAGCTTGAGTGGCGCTGCCACAACTAACGACTTCACAAAAATATCTGAGCTGTTTTAAGTTCATTTTTTCTTATCTTAAGTTCAAAAAAGCATGTTTGTTTAAGTTTTTACTTTAGCTTAAATTGGAATTAAGTTCAAAGGAGAGCGGTATGACTAAACAAACAATAAAAAATGACGAGTTACTGAAACGTCTTAAAGAGCTTGGTACGGCAACTGTCTATGAGGCTCAAGGGGGAAAAGGCGCTCTTGATAGCGGGATGAAACCTCTGAGTAGCAGTATGACTTTAGCAGGTCCAGCTTTAACGTTAGATTGTAAACCTGCTGATAACCTGATGATTCATTATGCATTATTGCAAGCAAAGCCCGGCGATGTGTTGGTAATTGATGCAAAAGGTTTTTTAGAAGCCGGACCATGGGGGGATGTTCTTACCGAGCAGGCATTGGCAATCGGCTTGGCTGGTTTGGTTATCAACGGATCTGTTCGAGACGCAAAGACCATTATTGAAATGGGATTTCCTGTTTTTTGTAGAGGAATAAGCATTAAAGGTACTGGAAAAAACCAGCCTGGTGAGGTGAATGTTCCGATTTGTATTGGTGATGTTCAGATTTGCCCTGGAGATATTGTGATTGGAGACCAAGACGGTCTTGTCATTGTTAATCCTGATAAAGCGCAAAATGTATTAGAAATGGCTGAGTTGAGAGAATCAAAAGAAGCTGTTTTTAGAGAGCAGATAAGAGCGGGTAAAACCACGTTAGAGCTATTAGGTTTAGAGAATAAATTTTTATAACGATCCATATAAACTTTCCTAAAAAAATAATTAAAGGAATTTACAAATGAACATTACGCTTGATCTAGTTCAAACCATGGGTTTGGCTGTCGTCGTCCTTTTCTTAGGCCGTTATCTCAAAGGTAAAGTGCCTATATTTCAAAAATACTTTATTCCAGCTCCTGTCATTGGTGGTTTGTTTTACGCCATTTTGATGCTAATCGGCAAACAAACTGGCTTATATACAGTGACCCTTGATAAAGGGCTTACCAACTTCCTTTTAGTCCTATTCTTTACCTGTACTGGTTTTATGGCCAGTCTGCACGTGATCAAACGCAGCGGTCAACAAGGGGCAATTCTAGCTGTGGCGGCGGTTTCATTACTATTCTTACAAAATTTGCTTGGCATAGGTTTATCTAAACTATTGGGTATTCATGCACTGCTTGGGGTAAGTATGGGTTCTGTTGCTATGTCTGGTGGTATTGGTTCTGCTGCGGCATTTGGTCCATCATTTGAAGCATTAGGTGTTCAATCCGCTACTTTTACTGGAATTGCAGCTGCAACATTTGGTTTGGTTATGGGCAGTCTTGTTGGTGGTCCCGTAGCAAAACGTTTGATTGAAAGGTTTGATTTAAAAAGTAGCGCTAATAACAATGAAGTAGTAGATCTTAAAGATGATGATGCTCATAAACGTACGCCACTGGGTACCGTTTCTGTTGTGTTATTGACTATGGCTTTTGGTTCGGTTCTTGTCTTATTACTTAATAAAACCGGTATTACTTTCCCATATTATGTGGGTGGTGTTTTCGCTGCTGCAATTGTTAGAAACGTATGTGATTACAATGACTATAAGCTTAAGATGAGTCATATTGATCTGATTGGTAGTATCTCGCTTAGCTTATTTTTAGTGCTTGTTATTATGTCGCTAAAAATCTGGCAGCTGTTCGACCTTGCGATACCAATGCTTGTTGTTCTTGTGTCTCAGATGATAATGATGGTGTTATTTGCCTACTTCGTTACCTTCCGTTTGATGGGGAAAGATTACGAAGCTGCGGTTATGGCTGCGGGTCATTGTGGTGTTGGTTTAGGTCAAACGCCTAATGCCGTTGCAAACATGGCGACTGTTATTGATCGTTTTGGACCTGCGCCAAATGCTGCTGTTATGTTGCCTGTTATTACAGTGATCTTTATCAATATTTGTAACCCATTTATCATTACTTTGTTCATGAATTTGTTTAGCTAAAGGGCCAAATTCGTAATGGGTTAGTAAGCTAGTTAGGCTGATTACCTGTATCAAAAAACAGCATGAAAGTTTATCGCTTTCATGCTGTTTTTTTATTTCAGCTCCCTAAAATTTTAAATATGCTTAAGGCTAAAACCTAAACCGCAAGTTTTCTCTCGTCAGTTGATCAATCGAAGTTTTGCCCATGAGTTTCATGTCGCGTTCGAGTTCGGCTTTCATTAATCCGAGTGCGCGCTCGACACCGGGTTGTCCAGCGGCTGCGAGTGGGTATAAGTACATGCGGCCGATGCCGACAGCTTTTGCGCCGAGTGACAAGGCTTTGAGTACGTGAGTTCCCCGTTGCACGCCGCTGTCAAAAATCACGTCTATTTCATCGCCGACTTCATCGACGATTTCCGCTAGTTGATCGAAAGAGCTGCGCGAGCCATCAAGTTGGCGACCACCATGGTTGGAAATGATCACGCCAGTGCAGCCGATTTCCACTGCTTTGCGGGCGTCTTCTCGGCTCATTATGCCTTTTAAGCAGAACTCTCCGTCCCAGAATTTCACCATTTCCGCCACGTCGTCCCAGTTCATTGATGGGTCGAGCATGTTGGTAAAATAGTCTCCAATGGAAGTCGCGCCAGAACCCATGTCTATGTGTTCTTCAAGCTGCGGCAAACGAAACTTTTCGTGGGTCACGTAGTTAATGCCCCACATGGGTTTGAGAACAAATTGCAGCATGCCTTTTAGGTTTAATTTAAAAGGAATGGCGAAGCCGGTGCGAAGGTCGCGTTCTCGGTTGCCGCCAGTAATGGAATCGACAGTTAGCATCATCACTTGTACGCCAGAATCTTTGGCCCGTTGCATCATGGCGCGGTTCAGTTCGCGGTCTTTATGAAAGTAAAATTGATAGACCTGAGGCGTGGTGGTTTGCTTGGCGATTTCTTCCATGCTCACGGTGCCAAGGGACGACACACCAAACATGGTGCCGTATTTTTCGGCCGCACCTGCGACGGCTCTTTCGCCATCGTGATGGAATAAGCGTTGTAAAGCAGTGGGCGAACAATAGATTGGTAGGGCGAGTTTTTGTCCCATCACGGTGACGGATAGATCCACATCTTTTACGCCAGTCAGGACGCTGGGTACAAGGTCGCAGGTTTCAAACGCGGCGGTGTTGCGGCGGTAAGTCGTTTCGTCGTCAGCGCCGCCATCAATGTAATTAAAGATCGGACTTGGTAGGCGTTTTTTGGCTAGGGTGCGAAAGTCTTGGAAATTGTGGCAATCTTTGAGACGCATGGATTTTGCTCCTTTTCTTTTATTCCTTAACTATAGTCCTAGTTTTATTTGTGATAAATACGACATAAACTAATAAACTGTTTCTTAAAACGTCTTAATGAAAAAGGGATAAACGATAGTGAACGCTGCTGACTTAACGCTTTTTGTGAATGTTGCCGATGCGGGTTCGTTTAACAAGGCAGCGCAGCAAGCAGGATTATCGACGCCAGCCTTGAGCAAACGTATTAGCAAGCTTGAACAAGACCTAGGTGCGCAGCTAATTCATCGTACTACAAGACGACTCAGTCTGACCGAAGCGGGGGAGAGCTTATACGTTCACGCCAAAAATATTGAAGGCCAAGTGAGCGATGCCATTGCCTCGGTGTCGGCGTTTAGCCAAGGGTTAACGGGCACGATAAAAATGTCTGTTCCGACGATTTCTGGGGAATTGTTATTGGCCGAAGCTGTGGCGGAGTTTTGTCAAAAATACCCGAACATCACCGTGGATATGCGCCTTGAAAATGACTTTGTGGATTTGGTGGGCGAAGGATTGGATCTGGCGATTCGTACTGGCAAGCTCGAAGATTCCAGCCTGATTTCTAAGCCTCTGATTCAATCAAACTGGGTGGTTTGTTGCTCGCCAAGTTATATCGAGCGTCATGGCGAAGTCAGCAGCTTAGAAGCACTAAAAGATCATAATTGTTTGGCTTATACCTACCAAGCCCAAGGCTCGTTTGATTGGCGTTTTACCAAGCAAAGTGTTGGCAAAAAAACAGTAGAAGAAAGTGTGCGCATCAGCGGCAGCTTCGCCACGAATAATGCTCAAGCGTTACGCAAAGCCGCTTTGGCAGGCTTTGGTATTGTTTATGTGCCACGTTGCTGTGTGTATGAAGATTTGCAACAAGGTAAGCTTGTTGCCATCTTGCCTGATTACCAACCGCGGCGACTTGGCGTTTACGCTATTTATCCATTTACTAAATACCTGCCGGAAAAACTGAGATTACTGATAGAGCACATCAAACAGGCTTATCAGGATAAGAAAGAGTATTTTTAATATCTATTGAATTCATCGGAATAAAATAGGGCAACAAAGGTTGCCCTATTTTATCTAAAAGCCGATTAGTGACTCCAGTTCTAGGTAAGTATTAACAACAATATCTGCGCCCTTTTCAAGCAGGTTTTGAGCAGAAAACTCACCTATTAATCCAACAGTAAAGCAGCCTGCAGCTTTTGCTGACGTAACTCCATTGGGGGAATCCTCGATGACCAAACACCGATTAGCTTTTAATTTATTTTGTACTATACAAGCTAAGTAGGGTTCTGGATGTGGTTTATGCTTACTTACATCATCACAGGTTACATGGCCTTTAAAATATTCCTCAAGTTTATGTCTTTCAATAAAATAGAGCATTTGGGTTCTTATTGATGAAGTAACAATATAACAAGGCTTGTATATATTGAGCTTTTTAATGAAAGGAATCACTCCATCAATTGCTTCAATATGATCGATTTTCTTGTCGAATAGCTGCCGTTTAAATGTCAGCATTATGTTCGCATCTTGTTTGTTTAAATCGGCAAAGTAGTTGAAAAAATTAGCCTCTGGACTTCCTTGAAATGATGTTATTTTTTCATCATCGTAGGAAATATCAAATGCATCTAATGCTGCCTTTTTAGTGCTGACATGCAATGATTCAGAGTTTGCAATGACACCATCAAAATCAAATAAAATAGCGTCAAAATCTACCATTTTTATTTTTTTAACTTCAGATTTAGACAATTGAGACACCTCTGGCATCAATAGCAACGAATACTTCGCTAAGGTTAGAAAGGGGAGCGTCAAAGCTATAATCTATCATGAAGAGAGATTCCCCCCATGCTGATTCAAGTTGATATTCAGTATGGCTACCAAGATAAATAGACTTTTTTATCTTCGCTGGAAAAAATACATCATTTGAATTATCCGGTTCGATAAATTTTAAAGCATTAGGACGAATAAATACGTCATATTTTCCTATAGGTTTTTTGCCTTTATAGGAAAATAAAGAATGCTCATGAATTTTAAAAATACAATTTTCTTCATTACCAATGAGGTGGCCTGTTAATTTGTTTGCGTCACCAATAAATTGCGCAACAAAATCATTTTTTGGGTGCTTGTATAAATTATCAGGGCTACCAATTTGACTTATGTTGCCATCATCCATGACAATAATATCATCTGAAATGGCTAATGCTTCTTCCTGATCATGAGTAACATAAATAGCAGTTACTCCAATTTCCTGTTGTAAATCTCGAATATCTTGTCGTACTTGACGGCGTAATTTTGCATCAAGATTGGATAATGGTTCATCAAATAATAATACATCAGGTTGAATGACAATGGATCTGGCAATGGCGACCCTTTGTTGTTGACCACCAGATAACTCACTTGGATAGCGTTCCTTTAAATGGGACAAGCCTACAGTCGCTAAGGCTTTTTCTGCTTTATCTAGCATTTCTAGTTTTTTTGATTTGTGGTTACTTAGGCCATAACATACATTTTGAAATACAGTCATATGAGGAAATAATGCATAGGACTGAAACACCATTCCTACATTGCGTCCAGATGCAGAAACCTTACTAACTTCTTTTCCGCTAATATAAATTTCACCAGATGTTGGTAGCTCCAATCCCGCTATCATACGTAAAGTAGTGGTTTTTCCGCAACCGGAGGGCCCAAGTAATGTGACTAATTTGCCTGAGTTAACCTGAAAATTAATAGATTTTACAACTTGTGTATCGTTGAATGCTTTTACTACATTTTTAAATATAACTGAAGAATCTTGTGACATTTTAAATATCCTACTTTTTATATTTTTGATGATTATTTTTGAGCTCTTAAAAAAACCTTTCTATTACCAATTAAAAATTTCATTAGCAAAATAGAAACACTCATAATGACTATTAGAGCTGTTGCATACGCAATAGCGACACCAAATCGATTACTCTCAACTAAACCAATTATATATGCGGAAGAAAGGTTATAGTCCGCACTTACTAAAAATATAACTGCACTGACGCTTGTTATTGAGCGAATAAAGCTATAAATCATGGAAGATACAATAGCTTGTTTAATCAATGGGAATATAATGCGTCTTAACGTTGTAAAACCTGTTGCCCCTAAAGTTATTGACGCTTCGTCTAGGCCTTTATCTAATTGTGATAGAGATGCAATACCAGACCTCACTCCAACCGACATATTTCTAAAGACAAAACAAAGAACAATAATCATGCCTGTATAGGTTAGGTCGATAGGGGCTTGATTAAATGCAATGACGTAGGAAACACCTATAACGATACCTGGAATAGCAAAACTTAACATAGTGCCAAACTCAAAATACGCCTTACCAGGGAAATCAACGCGTGATAATAAATAACTAGTTAAAAGACCGAGGAACGAGGTTAGCGGCATCGCTATTATTGCAAGTAAGAGGGTTGTGAAGAGAGAGTCCCATGCAACTCCTGTTGCTACCATAGAATTGTTAATGAATTCTATTTTGAACGCTTCAATATAATGAGATAGAGAGAAAGAATTATCTATTCCCCAAGTTTCTACAAAGCCGCCTAACAAAATCATAATGTAAACAACAAATGTAAAAGCGACCCAAGGTAATGCCGTTCCTAAAGAGAATAGTTTTACTAGTTTAGGAAGTGGTCCATAACTGCCGCCATCCCCTTTACCAGTTACTGTGGTGTAGTTTGTCTTTCCGACCCATTTTTTCTGTATAAAAAAGGTGGTTAGAGTGAAAATTAGAAGAACAATCGCCAGTGTTGCAGCTTTTCCATCGTCTGCTGAAGCTCCAGCTATTGCGAAAAATATTTGGGCTGACAGTACTTGGTAATCTCCTCCAAGAACCAATGCATTACCCAAATCCGCCATACTTTCAATGAAACCTAGTAAAAAAGCATTAGCTAAACCTGGTCTCATCAAAGGTAGTGAGATAGTAAAAAACGTTTTAGTGGGACTTGCCCCTAAGGTTTGAGAAGCCTCTTCCATTGAAGGACTAACACCTTCGACGACACCAATAAGAACAAGAAAAGCAATAGGAGTATAAGAAAGCGTTTGGGCTAACCACAGTCCCCAGAAGCCATATATCCAACCACCAAGTTCAACTTCAAAAACTCCATTTAGCCATTGGGTTAGAGATCCGGATGCACCCAGTAATAGAATTAACGCCATGCCAACCACAAAAGGTGGAGTAATCATTGGAAGAATACTGAAGAAGCTTAAAAACTTTTTACCAACAAATTGAGTTCTAGTCACAATCAGTGCAAAAGCTAAACCCAGCAGAGTAGTACTTAAGCCTGTCATAATTGCTAAAAATAAAGTTGACCAAGCAACTCCGCAAATTGAGTTTGAGTTAGGCCCACAATCTATCCCCCATAAATTTACAATCGCAAAGCGGTTATAAAAAGCTAGGAATGAATAGCCTATGTCATCACTAAAAAAAGCTCTTACTAATATATTAATGACAGGGAAAGCAACAAATACAATGACTAAAAAAATAATAATAATTAGACAAGAAGTGGCGAATACATCGCCTTTCATAAAACCACGGTAAGCTAGTCCACTCGCAGTCATAAACAAAAAGCTCAATACTAATAAGAGTGTGCCTGCTCCCACACCTAGTTGATAAGCATCTTCAGGTAATATAGCGACCAACCAGTCAAAGTTAACGCCAAAGTCTCCTACTAAAAAAGCTTGCGTAATAGTAAAAGCAATACCAATTAACCCATAATAAATCTGCCGATTAAGAAGGCCTTTTTGTTTCTTCTCTGATTTAACACTTACTACGTAATCAAAGGCATAAAATAAAAAAGGGATAATAGGTAAAGTCAGCCAGTATTTTTCAAAGTTAAATAATTGACTAATAAGAGGTGCACTTTCTTCTATTAAAAAAAAGTTAAATATTAGCCATTGGAAAGTCCAAAAATTACCATCAACTCGATACCAAGGCATTAATAGGGCTGCAATTAAGCCGAGCACTAATGTGTTTCGATGAAATTGGTTCACGGATAAGTTCTCCTAAACGAGTACGTCTAGTGCAGTTTAAAACATCAGATACAGTGTGTTTTTCGGTTATGTATCTAAGGAGCAATCTAAAGAAAATTGCCTAAACACAGTGATAGCCTGTGTTTAGACTTTTTATTTATCTGGCGAGAGGGAATATTTCATTTGTCCATTTTTGAATGATTTCATTCTTATAGGACTTGGTTGCAAAACGAGAATCCGAGGCAATTAATTTAGCGTCTTTTAGCTGTTCAGAGCCCTTAGGTGCGGCGGCATTAGAGTTAGACGGGAATTGCAAAGATCCTACTGTGGCTAAAAGCTCCTGAGTTTCTTTTTCATATAAAAAGGTAACAAAGGCTTCTGCAGCAGTGCGATTTGGTGCACCACGTACTATTCCTACAGGCCCTATTTCATAAAGAGTACCTTCACATGGAACTACCATTTCAATAGGAAAGCCTTTTTGCATCAGATCTACAATGTCGTGACCGAACCCTATGCCAATTAAGGTCTCTCCAGAAGCAGCCATTTTGACTCCTTTTGAACCTGACTTTGTATACTGGCTAACATTCTGGTGAATTTTAGTAACTGCTTCCCATCCTTTACTTTGATCGCCATTGAATGCTTGCAATAAAGTTGCTGCAAACTTATAGGCGGTTCCGGAAGTATTCCAGTTAGCTACAACGATTTGGTTTTTGTATTCTGGTTTTTCTAAGTCTTTCCAGCACATCGGTTTTGGAAGATTGAGTTTTTGCAGCAGCTCAGTGTTAACCCCCAAACCTAAAACCCCCATATAGAGCGCGCCTAGTCGGTTGTCACTTTCCATTGTTAAAGATGAAGCCCAAGGTCGAATATGTTTATCTATAGGGTATTTGTACTTAGCAAACAAATCGTCTTGTAATGCTGTCTTGTAAGGGTCGTCTGTCCCGTAGAAGGCCAAATCTACCTTTGACTGGTATACTTGTTCTTTACAGTTTTCTAAAGCATCATCTGCCAAAGATTTACATTTCCGGTCTGCGGCGCGAGCTGATTTTTCTAACTCGCCTTTTATGCGAGACATCATTTCACTCGTGCTTAAACGAATAAATTTTGCATTAAATTGGTTACTGCCATTAATTTCGGCAACCTTTTGATTAAATTTATCAATTACCACTGCGCAGGCTTCAGATTCTGCCCCACAATAGGTGACTAGATCACCTTTGATACCTTGTAAATATTGATAGTCGCTAGAGGCTGCATTTGCAGAACTTAGAATGAAGCTAGTAGATAGACCTAACATAGCCGGGATTAGAGTAGATTTTTTGAGATAGTTCATTTTGATACCTGTTTTTTTTATTGTCTTCAATTCATATTGTTATCTACTGGCCGTATATGCAATTGAATAAATATTAAATAGTTTTGTTATATTTTATGGTTTTGAAATGGATCTTGTTTTATTTGTAATATTTGTAATATTTGTAATGTGATAGTGCGATGTTGAAATACAATATAATGATTTAAGATTAATTGTATTATGTCTCCATTTTGTCTTTTTGGGTTTTCTATGAATAGAATAAAAATATTAGTTGTAGACGATGATGTTGATATCTTGGGTTTTCTTACGAATTTCCTACAAGATAATGAATTTGAAGTTTTCTCTCAAAGTAATGGTAGAAATGTACTGCTCGAAATAGAAAAGAATAATATAGATCTTCTTATTATAGATCTTAAACTTTCTGGTATGAATGGCTTAGATATATCAAAAGAAGTAGCTATTAAATATGATATTCCAATTATTATGATTTCTGGTGTTAATGATGATATTGAAAAAATAGTAGGATTAGAATCTGGTTTAGATGATTTTGTCGATAAACCATTTAACCCTAGGCTATTACTTGCTCGAATTAGGTCTCGATTAAGGCGATATAATTTTAAGAATAAAGAGGATAATGAAATAAAAGGAGATAAAAGTAATAAAGTTGATTTTGATTTGAGTTTTGGCAATTTTTATATGGATTCAAGGAAATGCACCTTATATAGTGATTCGGATGGATTTATCGAATTAACCAATACAGAATTTAGATTGTTAGAATATTTTGTGAAAAATTCAAATAAGATAATATCCAGACAAAATCTTTCTGATGATCTTGGTTTAGAATCGAGTTCCTATATGATGCGAAGTATAGATGTTCTTATTTTACGTCTCAGAAGAAAAATAGAATTAATACCATCTAAACCAAAATATCTTCAGACAAGAAGGAATCGAGGTTATATGTTTGTGATAGAGCTTAATGATTAAAATGATTTTTTTAAAAAATAAAATTATCTATTTCTTTGTTTTTTTTGTGTTTTCTTTGTCTGGTCTTATTTTTTATTCGGAAGAATTATCTCGAATTAATGGTGATGTTTTAAAAGAAAATAGGCATGCTAGACAACTTGTTTACTCTATAGATTTAATGAAAATCTCTCAAAACCTTATCGGTCTGGATAAACAAAGATCTATTAGTGTTTTTTCTCATGAATACTCTAGGATTTTAAGAGAGTATAGAGAAGTAAAAAGTAATTTTAATGTTAATGACATTGGTTATTATTCTTATAAATTAGATAGCATCATCAGTGATCTTAATGTTTTTAATG